>JBJMNA010000303.1:0-3997 GCA_045804485.1 Chloroflexota bacterium | reverse complement strand
GCTGCGCGGTCGCGGCGGCCCTCGCCGACGGCCGCCTCACGGAGGAACGGCTCGCCAGCCACCGGAAGCTCGAGCGCGAGATCGCACGTGCTGCGCGCGAAGGCGACCCGCGCGCACGAGCCGAATTCCGACGGACCTGGAAGATCATCCACAAGTCCGAGGACGAGCACATGACGCGAAAATACGGAGCGGAGCGATGACAGCACCCACCACGACCACCGACACTCTCGCCGTGACCGACGCGGTGCCGCTCCCCGATCCCGCCCTCGCTCCCCCGATCCCGGGACTCCGGGCGCGGTTCTTCCGCGACGTCGCCGACTACGACCGTCTCGCGGACGTGATCGGCGCGGCGATGGTCGCGGACGGCGTCCCGTACCGGCCGACCGCGGCCAACCTCCGGATCGAGATGGAGGCGAACGACGGCGCCAACAGGTTCGAGGACGTCGTCCTCGTCGAGGTCGATGGCCGGGTCGTCGCTCAGACCAATGTCGAGCGGATGGTCCGCGACGACACGCCGATGTACCGGATCGAGGGCAACGTCCATCCCGACTACCGGCGTCAGGGGATCGGCCGGTGGCTGTTCGACTGGACCATCGAGCGGTCCAGGGCGCGGGCGGCTCGCGAGGATCCGCGAGCGGCGGTGAAGCTCAACGCCTGGGTCGAGGACAGGTCCGTCGGAAATCTGGCGCTGTTGCATCAGGCCGGGTTCACGCCGGTCCGGCACTTCTTCCTCATGCGGCGTGATCATCTCGATGACATCCCCGACGCGCCCCTCCCCGACGGCCTCGAGATCAGACCGGTCGAGGAAGCCCATCGCCGCGCCATCCTCGAGGCGGAGAACGAGGCGTTCCGGGATCACTGGGGCCATCACGAGATGACGGAGAGCACCTACACGACCACATTCGCGAAGCCGGAGCTCGACACGGACCTGTGGGTCGTTGCCTGGGATGGCGACCAGATCGCGGGCGTGGTCCAGAACTGGATCTGGCCGGACGAGAACGAGGCCCTCGGCGTGAAGCGCGGCTGGCTCGAGCACATCAGCGTCCGACGGCCGTGGCGCCGGCGCGGCGTTGCGCGGGCAATCACGGCGGCCTCGCTCGTGCGGCTCCGCGAGGCCGGCATGACCGAGGGGATGCTCGGCGTGGACTCCGAGAATCCGAACGGGGCGCTCGGGCTGTACGAGGGCCTCGGGTTCAGCCAGGCCAGTCGCGCCACCGCCTACAGGCGCGACCTCTGGGATTGACCGTGGCGGCCGTCATGGGACCGACGGTCTCGGGAACGAGATCGCTTCATGTCCCAGGCGGCCGGCCGTCAGCCGGACGCTGCCATCGCGCGTCGCATACACCGTGACCGAACTGTCATCGCCCGTCGCAGCGCCACTCGCATCGAAGCCCGGCTGACCGGCCGCGTACAGCCACGCGCCGTCCGGGCTGACCGCGATGGACGTGAGATCGGCTGACGGTGCCCAATGGCCGATCTGCTCGAGGGTCGCCGCGTCGAAGACGAAGACGCCTTGCGATGCGACGGCCTCTCCGTTCCCGAGATCGGCACCGAGCGCGTAGACGCGTGTGCCGTCAGGCGACAGGACCAGCCCGGGATCCACGATGATCTTGGCTGCCGCGCGCGGCGCGATCCACCGGCCGATCGCACCGGCCATGTCCGACATGGGATCGCCTGCCGCCGCGACCTTCCCCGTGACACTCGCCACGGTGCCGGATGCGACGTCGATCCGGGCGAGGGTCATCGCGGTCGGACCCCACATGTACAGCACCTTCCCGCTCGGATCCACGAGTGACGTCGAGAGGCCGTCGAAGGGCGGCAGCGGCGTCGAACCGACCAGCGTGCCGTCGACGGCAACGCGATCGAAGCGAAGCGTTCCCTTCGCGGAACAGACGTCCCACCACGCCTTTTCGTCGACCGGCCCCGCGGCCAGCTCCTGACACGTCGCGGCTTGGGTCGCGCGCGTCGCGCCCAGCGCCGCGATGGACGATCCGTCGAACGACGCCGACCAATGATCGACACCCGACGGCGGCGACTCCTGCTCGCCGCCGACGAACCAGAGGTCCGACACCAGAACCCTCCCAGTGGACGGCGCGAGGGCGACATCAGGTGCCGCCCTCGTGACCGGCTGACCATCGTCGGTCACCGAGCGGAGGTTCGGGAGTCCGCTCGAGCCGATCAATCGGCCAGCAGCGACGTCGATGACGTCGATGCCCAGCTTCCAGTCTGCTCCGTCGCGGACCGACCAGCCAAGGAAGGCGAAACGACCGTCGGGCGAGATGGTGGCATGGCCGTCCACGAGCTCCTCCTGCGCGGCGCTCGGCAAAGCCGGGTCGACCCGACCGACGGTCTGGCGGATGGTCGTCTCGGACTGGAGGAGGCCCGTCGCGTCGGCCGTCGCGAGTGTGACGGTGAGTCGACTCGGAGGGCCGCTACGATCGGACCCGTCCCAGTCGCCACACACGCACAGCCAGCCACCACCCGGCCGAGCGACGACCGTCTTCGGACCGCTGTGCCTCCCGAAGACGTCGGGCCCGAGTCGTCCAGCCGAGAGGTCGGCGACGCGGTAATCCTCGCCGGCCGCCACGAGAACGCTGGCCGGGTCCGGCAACGCGGCGTTCACGATGGCTTTCCCGTCCGATGCGGTCGGCCGGGAGGTTACCGCGGACGTGCCTGTCGGGCTCGGCGACGCGCCGGTGACCGCTGACCGCCGAGACCCGTCGAGCCAGACAGCCGTGAACGCGAGCGCGACGGTCACCGCGACAGCGCCGGCCAATGGGATCGCGAGACGAGGCACTCGGCCGCGTGCGCGACGCGGGCCGGATACGACGACGCGGTCACGCCACGTCGTGTGGTCGAGACGCTGGGGCGGCATCGTCCAGTCTGTGGCCGCGGCACGGACGAGGTCCGCGAGTCGGTCGTCGTCCATCCCAGCCGGCGGACTGTCGGAGCCGATCTGATCACGGGTCATGGGAGCACCTCGTCAACGTTGCGCGCGCCGCGGCGCGGGGTATTCGGTCGCTGGTTCGTCGGCATCGCGCGTGAGCTCGGTCCGCAGCGTCGCGTGGGCTCGACTCAGGATCGAGCCGACGTTGCCGGGACTCGTCCGCAGGAAGCGCGCGATCTCCGCGTAGTCGTAGCCGTAGTAGTGGCGGAGGATGAGCGCGGCACGAACGTCGGGCTTGAGACCGTCCATCGCAGCGGCGACGAGGTCGCGGTCCGCGACGTGACCAGCCGGATCACCCGTTCCGTTCGCCTGAGCCGTCGCGTCCTGAACGCGCCCGAGCGCGGGGATCGCCAGGGCCCGCACGCGCCGACGTCGGACCATGTCGAGGGCAGCATGGGTGGCGATGCCATGCAGCCATGCCCGGAGCGGTCTGTTGGCGTCGTACTGGTGCCAGCGATCGAACGCTCGCGCGAATGTGTCGTGTGTCGCATCGACGGCGGCGTCGGGCTCGCGCAGGATGGAGTACGCGACGCGATAGACGTCGTCGGCGTGATCGCGATACGCGCGCTCGACGGCCTGCCATCGCTGGTCTCGATCATCCATGAGTCACATACGCGGCAGCGCTCGTGATCCTTGCATGTAGGCACGCCGCCTCACGCGAAAAGGCGGCCGCCGTCACGAACGAGTTCCATCCAGGCACGCTCGCGGCCGATCGTGGTCGACTGACCGTGGCCCGGGAAGACCTGGATCGCGTCCTCGAGGCCCGACAGCCGTGCGATCGACGCCGCCATCTCGTCCTCGTCACCGCCCGGCAGGTCCACACGGCCCCAGCCGCCGGCGAACAAGGTGTCGCCGCTGTAAAGCAGGCCCTCATCCTCGGCAAGCAGGCAGACCGAGCCTTCCGTGTGACCGGGTGTGTGGAGGATCCGGAGTCGGATGTCGCCGAAGCGGACGAAGCCACCTTCCGCCAGCTCGACGGCCGGCACCGACGGCGGGATCGGGAACGGCGCTGACATCGGTCGCGGGTCGGTGAGTCGGTCGCGGTCGAGG
>JBJMNA010000302.1:0-19218 GCA_045804485.1 Chloroflexota bacterium | reverse complement strand
GGGACGCGCCGAACGTGATCGTCACGCCCCATGCCTCCGGCCACACGCTCCGGTTCTTCGACGAGCTCGTGGTCGAGAACGTCCGTCGCTATCTCGCCGGGGAGACGCTCCTCAACCTCGTCGATCCCGGGCGCGGATACTAGTCGCGAAGGAGGATCGATGAGCGACGACCCACAGGAGCCCGTGACGCGACTCGGTCCGGACAGCGGCGGCCGAATGCCGGGCGAGGGGCAGGTGCGCGTCTACCAGTGGGACTGGGGCGCCGACAACGACCACCGCCCGGGTCTCCCCTGGATCGGCATCTTCCTGCTGGTGTTCGGCGGATTGCTGCTGCTCCAGCAGATCGTCCCGCAGTTCGCAGGAGTCGGGTCGGTCATCGTCCTCGCCATCGGCCTCGCCTTCCTCGTCAAGTGGGCGATGGACCGGGGGACGGCGTCGCTCTACGCAGGCGCGATCATCACGGCGCTCGCCGTCCCGGGCCTGCTGGATGCGGCCGGCGTCGAGGCGAATGGGCTGACGACGTTCAGCCTCGGGATGGCGTTCCTGTTCATCGCCGCCGTCCGGCTGGCGACCGGCGGCGGTGTCGGGTGGCAGCTCTGGTTCGGTGGCTTGCTGGCGGTGATCGGCGGTGCGCAGATCGCCAATGCCCCGCTCGGCGGGTACATCCTGCCGGTGCTGCTGGTCGGATTCGGGATCGTGCTGATCGCTCGGGGTGTGGGCAATAGCGGGCGGCCGTGACGCGGGAGCCGGGGGCGCGCCGAGGACGCGGTCACGCGTGTGACGCGAGTCCCTCCACCCGGATCTCCTTGAGCGTCTTCAGCGCCGGATCTCCGCCACGTCCGAACAGGTCGTGCAGCCGGACGTACTCGGCGTACAGGCGGTCGTAGACGCGCCGGTTCGACTCGATCGGGACGTACCGCTCGTCGCGCAGGCGCGCCATGGCGGCCGCGGCGTCCTCGATGGTCGCATAGCCGCCCATCGCCGGCCCCGCTGCGACCGCCGCGAACATCGCAGAACCGAGTGCCGGCACCTGCGCCGACGCCGCGATCCGCCACGTCCGCCCGGTGATGTCGGCGTAGATCTGCATCAGGAGCGGGTTCCGGTCGGGTAGCCCGCCACATCCGACGACCTCCTCGATCGCCAGCCCGCCGGCCTCGAACGCGTCGATGATCACGCGCGTCCCGAACGCTGTCGCTTCGATGAGCGCTCGATAGATCTCGGCTGCCGTCGTCGACAGCGTGAGGCCCAGGATGATGCCCGAGAGGTTCGCGTCCACCAGCACGGAGCGGTTGCCGTTCCACCAGTCGAGCGCGAGCAGGCCCGATCCACCGGGCTGGAGCCTGGCCGCTTCCTCGGTGAGAACCCCGTGGACGCTCACCCCCCGGCTGCGGGCGGTCTCGACGTACGACGGCGGGACGGCGTTGTCGATGAACCACGCGAACATGTCGCCGACCGCGGGCTGTCCCGCCTCCCAGCCGAACGTTCCGGGGATGACGCCATCGGCGACGACGCCGCACATCCCGTCGATCGGCCGCGCATCGTCGGCGAGCAGGATGTGGCACGTGCTCGTGCCCATGATCGCGACGAGCGTGCCGGGCCGAGTCACCGTCGCCGCTGGGACCGAGACGTGGGCGTCGACGTTGGCGACGGCGACCGGCGTCCCGGGACGAAGCCCCGTCCACGCGGCCGCTTCCGCCGTCAGCCCGCCGGCCCGATGACCGATCGGCACGATCTCGCGGGACATCTTGTCGTCGACGACCGATCCGAAGCCCGGCTCCAGCGCCTCGAAGAACGAGCGATCGGGAAATCCGCTTGCCGCGGACCAGATGGCCTTGTACCCAGCCGTGCAGTTGTTGCGTGTCTCGACGCCCGTCAACCGCCAGACGACCCAGTCAGCGGCTTCGAGGAGGCGGTCGGCGCCGCGGTAGAGCGCGGGCGCCTCACGCAGGATCTGGAGCGCCTTCGGGAAGAACCATTCCGACGAGATCTTGCCCCCGTACCGGGCGAGCCACGGCTGGCCGAAGTCGGCCGCGACGCGATTGATGTCGTCGGCCTCCGGCTGCGCGGCGTGGTGTTTCCAGAGCTTGACCCACGCGTGCGGGTTCCTGCGGTAGGCGTCGAGGCGGCATAGTGGGGTCCCGTCCGATGTCGTCGGCAGCATCGTGCACGAGGTGAAGTCGATGCCGATCCCGATCACCTGCGCGGGTTCGATCGCCGCCGCTGCGACGACGTCGTGCACAGCCGTGCGGAAGGTCTCGAGATAGTCGTCGGGGTCCTGGAGCGCCCAATCGGGTTCGAGGACGACGTCGTCATCGGGAGCCGGCAAGCGCGCGTCGATGACGCCGTTGCGGTACGTGTGGACCTCGACGGCGAGCTCGCGACCGTCGGCCACGTCGACGACCACCGCGCGGGCAGACTCGGTGCCGAAATCGACGCCGATCGTGTACCGCGGACCGTCCATCACGCGACCGACGGCCGGACGATGACCTTCAGGCCGCGACGCGCCGATGCGATCGCGAAGGCGTCGGCCGCCTCGGCGATCGGCACGCGATGCGTGATGAGCCCCGACAGGTCGAATCCACCGGACGCGACGAGCTCGATCGCGCGCGTGAGGTCGCCGGGAAGCATCCGTCGACAGAGCTGGAGCGACAGCTCCTTGCGGCGCGCCCCCGCGGCACGGAACGTCGTCCGGTCGCCGTCCGGGATGCCGACGAGGACCACTCGGCCGCCCGGACGAACCGCTGCGATCGCGTCGTCGAGCGCGTCGTCGCCACCGGTCTCGAACGCCACGTCGACGCGTCTCTGGCGGCCGTCGCCATCCGCCTCGACGTCTGGAGTCGCCGGACGACCGGGGGCGATGAACGCGTGGGTCGCGCCCATCGCACGCGCCGCCGCGACGCGATGTGCCAGCCGGTCGGTCGCGACGACGACCGAGGCGCCGGACCGCCGCAAGAGACCCACGAGCATGAGACCGATCGGTCCGCAGCCGTAGACGCCGACCTCGCCGCCCGGCGGGACGTCACCGAGGTCGAGCGCGTGCAACGCCACGCCGAGCGGCTCGAGCAGCGCCGCCTCGTCTATCTCGATCGCGTCCGGGAGCCGGTGCAGGAGACGGCCCGGCCACGGCATCAGCGTCCGGAGCGCGCCATCGGTTTCGCCGAAGCCGGCGAAACGAGCCGCATGGCACAGGTTCTCTCGGCCCGCCAGGCACCACTCGCACCGTTCGCACGCGTCGAGCGGGTCGCCGACGACCCGCTCACCGGCCCGCGGACCGTCCACGATGACGCCGCTGAACTCATGTCCGAGGATCGCCGGCCGAAGCACGTGGGCCTCGCCGATGCCACCCTCGTCGAACCAGTGAAGATCCGAGCCGCACAGCCCGACGGCCGCGACACGAAGAAGGACGTCATCAGGCGCCGGTGATGCGACGGCCTCCGGTGCCACCCTGATGTCGCCCGGCGCGTGCAGGCGTGCGGCGACGTTGGGCTCGCTCACCGAGCCTGCCCGTAGTAGGCGCCGGCACCGTGCTTGCGTCGATGGTGCCGCTCGAGGAGGTAGTCGGTCATCGGCTCGGCGTCGGGGTCGAGCTCGAGCGTTCGCCTTGCCATCTCGGCGACCGCCTCGAGGGCGATCGCGTTCGCGACGGCGGAGGCAGGATCGGGACCCCACGCGAACGGTCCATGTGATGCGACGAGCACGCCCGGCATCTCGAGCGGATCGAGGCCCCGCGTGTCGAGGGCTTCGAGGATGACCGTGCCCGTCACCTCCTCGTAGTCGGCGCCGACCTCGGCTTCGGTCAGCTCGCGTGTGACCGGGATCGTGCCGTGGAAATGGTCTGCGTGGGTCGTCCCGAACGGCGGGATCGGGCGGCGCGCCTGCGCCCAGCTTGTCGCCGCCACCGAGTGGGTGTGGACGATGCCGCCGATGCCGGGGCAGCGCCGGTACAGAAGGAGATGCGTCGGCGTATCCGACGATGGACGAAGGCCGCCGTCACGGACGCCACCGCCGTCGAGGTCGACGATGACCATGTCGTCGGGACGCAGCTCGCCGTATGGGACGCCGCTCGGCTTGATGACCATGATCCCGCGGTCACGGTCGACACCGCTCGCGTTGCCGAACGACAGCGTCACCAACCCGGCACGGACGATCGCCTGGTTCGCTTCCCACACCGCGTCCCGCAGCGCGGCGGACGTTCCGGCACCCATTCGGCTCACAGACCCCGAGCGAGGTGGTGATACGCCTGGTTCCAGCGCAGCTCCCGGCCGATCGCGGGCAACGTCGAATCGCCGTCGATCAGGATCAGCTCGACGCCGGCCATCTCGGCAAGGTCGGTGAGTGGCTCTGGACCGATCGCGGTGGTGAGCACGGTGTGGTGCGCACCCCCGGCGCGGAGCCATCCCTCGACCGCTGTGCGGTAGTCCGGCCGCGGCCGCCAGATCGCGCGGGCAACGGGCAGTCGCGGCAGCGGCTCGTCCGCCGCGACGATGTCGATGACGTTCGCGACGATCCTGAAGCGACCGCCCATGTCGGTCATCCCGGCCACGAGCGCTGGCCCGGGAGCCGCATCGAAGACCAGCCGGACGGGATCCTCCCTGCCGCCGATGGACAGTGGATGGATCTCACAGCTTGGCTGGCCACCAGCGATCGTCGGGCAGACCTCGAGCATGTGAGCGCCGAGGACCTTCGGTCCGTCGGGATCGAGATCGTAGGTATAGTCCTCCATGAACGACGTTCCGCCGGGCAGGCCCGCGGCCATGGCCTTCACGACGCGGACGAGGAACGCGCTCTTCCAGTCGCCCTCGGCCCCGAAACCGTACCCGTCAGCCATCAGCCGCTGGACGGCGATCCCGGGCAGCTGGCGGAGTCCGCCGAGATCCTCGAACGTGTCCGTGAAGCCGCCGAATCCGCCGGCGGTCAGGTAGGACCGGAGGCCGACCTCGATCCGAGCCGCATCGCGCAATGCGGACCGTCGCTCGCCACCCGGTGTCAACTCCGGCGCCATGCGGTAGGACGCGTCGTATTCGTCGAGCAGTGCGTCGACGTCTGTGTCGGCGGCCGACGCGACGGCGTCGACGAGCTCCGCGACGGGATAGCCGTCGACCGCCACGCCGAATCTGATCTGCGCCTCGACCTTGTCGCCCTCGGTGTCTGCGACGCGCCGCATGTTGTCGCCGAACCGTGCGATCCGCAGGTGACGCGCCTCATGCCAGCCCGCGGCCGCGCGCGCCCACGCGCCGACCCTGTCGTGGACGTACGGGTCCTGCCAGTGCCCTGCGACGGTCTTGCGCGCGACGCGGAGCCGGGTCTCCATGAACGCGAACTCGCGGTCGCCGTGCGCGGCCTGGTGGAGATTCATGAAGTCCATGTCGATGTCGGCCCACGGCAGGTCCCGGTTGAACTGCGTGTGCAGGTGCAGCAGCGGCCTGTTCAGCGACTGAAGGCCGGCGATCCACATCCGCGCCGGCGAGAAGGTGTGCATCCAGGCGATGAGCCCGATGCACCGATCGCTCGCGTTGGCCTCGGCGATCGCAGCACCGATCCCCTCTGCGGAGCGGAGGACTGGACGGTCGACGATGCGGACCGGGATCGCATCCGCCGCGTCGAGGGCAGCGACGATCTCCCGGGAATCGGTCGCGACCTGGTCGAGCGCGGCCTCGCCGTACAGGTCCTGGCTGCCGGTGACGAACCAGACCTCGAGTTCGTCCATCAGGTGACGGGCGCCGCGACCGCCTCGATCGCCTCGGCGAGGACTGACGCGACCCGCTCGAGCTCCGCGTCCGTGACGATGAACGGCGGCCCGAGCAGGATCGTGTCGCCGTCGATGCCGTTGGCGCAGCCGGTGGACGAGTAGACGAGCACGCCGCGGTCGCGAGCTGCCGCGACGACGGCCTCCGTGACGCGCGCCGCGCGCGGGAACGGTTCGCGAGTCCCGCGGTCCGCGATGAGCTCGATCCCGACGAGAAGGCCCCGTCCGCGAATGTCGCCGACGGCCGGATGCGCACCGACTGCCTCGGTGACGAGGCTCATCAGCCGTTCACCCTTCGTCGCGCTCGCCTCGACCAGGGATTCCTGCTCGAGGATCCGCAACACTTCGCGCGCGACCGCTGCTCCGACCGGGGCATGCGAATAGGTGAAGCCGTGGGTGAAGCCGGGACCGGCCGTGACGGTGTCGTGGATCTCGCCCGAGGCAGCGACGAAACCGAAAGGCCAGTAGCCGGATGACGCACCCTTCGCGGCGACGAGGATGTCCGCGCGGACGCCCCAGTGGTCGAGGGCGAACCATCGCCCGGTCCGGCCGAACCCGGTCATGACCTCATCCGCGATCAGCAGCACACCATGTCGTCGGCAGACGTCCGCGATCGCCGGCCAGTAGCCGTCGGGTGGCACGGCCGCGGCGAGGGTCGCGCCGACGATGGGCTCCGCCACGAATGCCGCGACGGTGCCGGGCCCGGCCGCCTGGAACGCGCGCTCGAGCTCATCCGCGAGCGCTTGGGCGGACCCGAGGGCGTTCGCACCCGGGTCGTCCGCGCGGTACGGATATGCGGCGGAGACATGACGGAACCGGCCCAACCAGCCGTCGTATGGCCGGCGGAGCGTCCGTCGCCCGGACACGTCGAGGGCGCCCAGGGTGTTGCCGTGGTAGCTCCCCCAGCGGCCGTAGACGATCCACCGCTCGGTCTCGCCACGGGCGACGTGATACGCGCGGGCCAACTTCAGGGCCGTCTCGATCGCCTCCGAGCCGCCCGACACGGGATAGATCGCGGGATCCACGACAGGGAGATGGACGCCGACTTCGCGCGCGTAGGCCTCGAGCGGCTCGGTCGTGAATGCGCTGCCATGCGCGTAGGCCAGTCGACCCGCCTGCGACGCCATCGCGTCGGCGATCGAGGCGCGTCCGTGGCCGACATTGACCACGATCGCGCCGCCCGCGGCATCGAGATACTCGCGACGGTCGGCGGCGACGATCGTCGAGCCGTGCGCCTCGACGGCGACCGGTGGCTCGGCCGCGGCGGTGCGACGGAAGACTCGACCGGTGCTCACGGCCGCATCGTAGCGGACGGCACCCCCGGCCCGGAGGAGCGGAGCCGGGGGTTCGTCCACGGTCGTGTTCACGCGATCGCCGCGCCGGCGTCGACCATCGGCTTGACCACCTGTACGAGCGTCTCCATCGTCTCGGCGTCGTACGGCGCCGGGAGTTCGACGAGGAATGTGTGAAAGCCGATCGCGCGGTACGCGAGCATCGTCTCCGCGATCTGGTCGGCGGTCCCGGTCCAGAACGTGTCGTCGCCCTCGACGTTGGCGAGCGGCGTCCGGTTGTGCTCGAGAAGGGCGCGACGGGCACGCTCGGCCTCGGCAGCGGTTCGCCGGATGGTGATCTTGCAGCCGACGGACCGCTCGATGGTGTCTGGGTCCCGCCCGACGGCCGCACAGTGCTCACGCAGGATCCGGTCCTTCCGGGCAAGGGTCTCCGGGGTTCCGAACGCGTTCCAGATGTCGGCGTACTGCGCGACGATGCGCAGCGTCTTCCGCTCGCCCCCGCCGCCGACCATGATCGGCAGGTGCGCCTGGACCGGCGCCGGAAGGACCCGAAGGTGGTCGAAGTCGTAGCGACCGCCGGGCGCGCTCGTGATCTCATCGCCGTCGAGCAGCGAGCGCGTCGCTGCGGCAGCCTCGGCCAGCCAGTCGAGCCGCTGCCCGAACCCGGCGCCGAAATCGAGCCCGAACGCACGGTGTTCGGGCTCGAACCATGCCGCGCCGATGCCCATGATCGCCCGGCCCCCACTGACGTGATCGATCGTCGTCAGGCACTTCACCGCGAGCGCGGGATTCCGGAACGTGTTCGCCCCGACGAACAGGCCGAGACGGATGCGCTCGGTGGCCTGCGCGACGGCGGCGAGAGCTGTGTACCCCTCGAAGACCGGCTGGTCCGGGTCGCCGAAGATCGCCCGGACGTGGTCCCACGTCCAGACGTGATCGAAGCCGAGCCGCTCGGCCCGCTGCGCCGCCCCGAGGAAGCCCGACCAGTCGGTCGCCTGGCTCCACAACGCGGCGCCGAGCCTCACGTCAGCCATCCGATTCCCCTCCGAAAAATCATGAAATCGAATGTATGCACTCGATTGCAGCCATGATAGAGTGCCACAAGCCCAGCGTGGTCGAGCGCCGGTGAGGGCCGGTCGCCGACGATCTGGACGAGTGGAGGAGACTGGATGAGAACCCATCTCAGGTTGCCCGCCCTCGCGATCGTGACCATCCTCATGGTCGCCGCCTGCAGCTCGGCGGCGTCAACCGGCGCTCCGGCCGCGACGGGCGGTGCGTCGGTCGCGCCAAGCAGCGGCGGTGGTGCTTCGACCGCGCCGAGCGCCGCCGGGAGCGAATCGGCCGCCCCGAGCGCAGCCGCTGCAGTCCCGACGCCAGAGCCGGCGAAAGCGTGCGCGCAGAGCTCGGACGCGAACGCGATGCAGATGTGGGAGCGGTCCGGAGGCAACAAGGGGATGGTCGACATCCTCGTCTGCGCCTGGAACGCCGCGAACCCGACCAAGCCGATCAACCTGAGCTACATCGTCCACACCGAGATGGTGGCCAAGATCGCCCAGGGCGTGGCCTCGGGCGACGTCCCGGACCTGATGGGCATGGACCTGATCTATGCGCCGCAGTTCGAGAATGCCGGACAGCTCGTTGACATCACCGACCAGTCGAAGGACTGGTCCGAGCTCGCGGACGTCAGCCCCGGCCACAAGACGGTCGCGACCTTCAACGACAGGCTGTATGGCGTGCCGCTGTATGCCGACGTGTCCGCCCTCTTCTACAACAAGGACCTGTTCACCAAGGCCGGCCTCGATCCGAACAAGCCGCCGACGAGCCTCGCGGAGATCCGGTCCTACGCCGACAAGATCACGGCGCTCGGCAACGGCGTCACCGGCTACTACCTGCCGGGCAATTGCGCCGGCTGCAACATCTTCACGGTCGGGCCGCTCATGTGGGCGTCGGGAGCCACGATCGAGGCGAACAAGTGCGGCGACGAGCCTCTCGTCGGCGACGGCGTCAAGGCAGTCGACCAGTGGGCGCGCGACATGGTCGCAGCCAAGAACGTGCCCGAGGGCGCGCGCGCCGAGACGGGCGCCACGTTCGCCGAGCAGTTCGGGACCGGGAAGATCGGGATGATGGGGACGGGCAACTTCAACATCGTCCTGGCGCGCGACCAGATGAAGGACCACCCGTTCCAGTTCGGTATCAGCCTGTTGCCGGGCACCGAGGCGGGCAAATATGCCTCGTTCATCGGTGGCGACCTCGTCGTCATCCCGAAGGGCAGCAAGCGGGTGGACGACTCTCTCGCGTTCATGCACTACCTGTTGAACGACACCCAGCAGGTCGAGCTGTACGCGAAGGCGCTCAACCTGCCGACGCGGACGGACCCGAAGCTCACCGACAACCAGTACTACAAGGCCGAGCCGCTCATGGGCGACGTGGCCAAGGCGCTTGCCGTCGGCAAGACGCCGTACTCCCTGACGTTCTTCGAGCAGATCAACGATCCGGCCGGTCCGTGGTTGCAGCAGCTCCAGAAGGCCTACTACACGACGGACCCGCTGGACCAGGTCATCAACGACGCCAAGACCGCGATGAAGGCGATCTCCTGCAAGTAGGCTGACCACGGTTCCCCGAACCGAGGTAACGATGGGCCGCGGCGCATGCCCAGCGCCGCGGCCGATCTTCCGTCTGGAGACCGAATGACCGCTATCCGACGCCGCAAGCTGACGGGACTCATCTACCTCGCCCCGGCGGTCGTCTTCGTTCTCGTGTTCGTCGCCTATCCGGTCGCGCAGATGGTGCGGATCTCGTTCACCAACTGGTCGCTGATCACGCCGCCGAAGGACGTCGGTCTCGGGAATTTCACAGCGGCACTCAACGACGCGAAGTTCTGGCGCGCCTTGGGCTACACGCTCAAGTACACGATCTTCATCACGCCCATCCTGATGATCGGCGGCTACATGCTCGCGCTCCTCGTCGCCCCGAATTCACGCCTGCGACGGACGACGCGAGCGTTCATCTTCGTCCCGGTCGTGATCGGTCTCGGCGTGTCGAGCCTGCTCTGGGTCTGGCTGTTCGACCCGACCTTCGGACTCATCAACACGTTCCTGATGGATCTCGGGCTCATCCAGAAGCCCATCATCTGGCTGGGCGTCGACACGGAGCTGTCGACCTGGTCGGTCATCGCGTCCGTCACCTGGAAGGTGCTCGGCTTCGGGATGATCCTGTTCGTCGCCGCGATCCAGGCCATCCCGAGCGAGATCACCGAGGCGACGATGGTCGACGGCGCGAGCTTCTGGCAGCGGACCCGGAGGGTGACCGTGCCGCTGACGCGCCGGACGATCCTGCTGGTCACGCTCGTCAGCGTCATCGGCTCGCTGCTGGCCTTCGATCAGTTCTACATCATGACCGCGGGTCAGCCGTTCAACGAGACTGCGACTGCCGTCTTCTACATCTACCTCAACTCGTTCCCGTACCTGCACCTCGGCTACGGCGCTGCCCTGTCGATGATCCTCGCCGCGATCATCCTCGTCTTCACGGTCGTCCAGATGGTCCTCACGAGGCGGAGCGAGGTATGACCGCAGTGCCGATGCAGACGCCGCTGGCACGCGCCTGGTCTCGCGTGCGCGGCGGTCGGAGCCGCTACCTCATCGCGGCCGTGTGCGTGACGATCTGCGTGTTCAGTGCGACGCCGATCATCCTCTCGATGTCAGCGGCCGTGAAGTCGACGGCCGAGGCGGCAGCGGTCCCGCCGACCTACTTCCCGCACGGACTCAGCCTCGACAACTTCGCGCGACTCTGGACCTACCAGGCGGGGCTGCCGACCTATCTCTTCAACAGCTTCGCGACGGCGTTCATGACCATCGCGTTCACGCTCGCCCTGACCATCCCCGCGGGCTATGCCCTGGCGCGGTTCCCGATCCCGGCGAAGGAGGGCATCTTCGTCTTCCTGCTGTTGTCGCTGATCATCCCCTACCAGGCGCTGCTGACGCCGCTCTTCCTGATGTTCGCGCAGCTGAAGCTGACCAACACGCTCGTCGGACTCGCCATCCTCCACACGGTCATCCAGCTGCCGTTCAGCCTGTACATCATGCGCAACAGCTTCGAACAGGTGCCGAGAGAGCTCGAGGAAGCCGCGCTCACCGACGGTGGCAATTCGTTCCAGATCCTGCGCTCCATCTTCATCCCGGCGGTCGTGCCGGCGATCGTCACGGTCACGCTGTTCGCGTTCGTCACCTCGTGGAATGAGTTCCTCGGTGCGTTGGTCCTGCTCAGCCGCGCGTCCGTCTTCACGCTTCCCCTGATCCTCGCCTCGGCCCGTGCCGAGACCAGCCTGGGTGGCACCGATTGGGGCATGCTCCAGGCCGGCATCACGGTCGCGATGATCCCGTGCATCGCGATCTACCTGCTCCTGCAGAAGTACTACGTCGCCGGTTTCACGAGCGGAGCGCTGAAGTGAACGCGCGGCGGGTCCTGTCCGGCGCGGGTCTCGACGCCGCGGTCCGGCCGACGCCGTCGGCGATCTCGCGATTTGCGCCCATCGGCGCGCGCGACATCCGCGTCACCGGCGGGTTCTGGGGGGAACGACTTCGGACCAACCGCGAGCGCACGATCCCGTACGGCCTCGAGCAGCTGCGGCTCGCCGGGAATCTCGCGAACCTGAAGCTCGCTGCCGGCGCGCACGGCCGCTATCGCGCGCTCGGTGAATCCGCCGGCACGATCTTCCCGTTCCTCGACACGGACGTCTACAAGTGGCTCGAGGCCGTCGGCTGGGAGCTCGGGCGAGCACCCGACCGCGTCCTGAACGACGCCGCGGACGACGTCATCGCGCTCGTGGAGCGAGCCCAGCGGGACGACGGGTACCTCAACTCGTACGTCCAGGTCGTCGCGCCGGGCCGCGAGTACGACGACCTCGCCTGGGGGCACGAGCTGTACTCCTTCGGACACCTGATCCAGGCGGCGATCGCCTGGCAGCGAGCCGTCGGGGACGACAGGTTGCTGCGGGTCGCGACGCGGGCGGCCGACGCTGTCGACCGAGAGCTCGGCCCTGGCGGGCGCGACGGGATCGACGGGCATCCCGAGGTCGAGATGGCCCTCGTCGAGCTGTACCGGGCGACCGGGGAGCGCCGCTACCTCGAGCTCGCGGCGCGGATGATCGACCTGCGTGGCCACGGTCTGCTCGGCATCGGGCGGTACGGATCGGCGTACTGGCAGGATCACGCGCCCGTCCGCGAGGCGCGAACGGTGACGGGTCATGCCGTTCGTCAGCTTTATCTCGACTGCGGCGCGGTCGACGTCGCGACCGAGCTCGGCGACGGACAGCTGCTCGAGGCGGTCGTCCGGCGGTGGCACGACATGATGGAGACGCGCACCTACCTGACCGGCGGTCTCGGCAGCCGTCACCGCGACGAAGCGTTTGGCGATCCGTATGAGCTGCCGCCGGACCAGGCCTACGCCGAAACATGCGCGTCGATCGCCTCCGTCATGCTCGCCTGGCGGCTGTTGTTGGCCACGGGCGACCCGGCCCACGCCGACGCCATCGAGCGGACGGCCTTCAACGGCGTCCTTCCGGGACTGTCGCTCGAGGGCACGGACTTCTTCTACGTGAACGCCTTGCAGAGGCGGACAGAACGGGTCGACGAGGACGAGCGATCCGGGACCCGAAAACCGTGGTTCGCGTGTGCCTGCTGTCCACCGAACGTGATGCGCTTCCTGAGCTCCTGGCAGCAGTACCTGGCGACCACGGACGCGGGCGGCGTCCAGCTCCATCAGTTCTTCACCGGCGAGCTGACGGCGGAGCGGGCCAGCGGGTCCATCCGGATCTCGACGGCGACGGGCTACCCGTGGGATGGCGCTGTCACGGTGACGATCCTCGAGACACCGGTCGAGCCGTGGACCCTCTCGCTGCGGGTCCCAGCGTGGTCCGGATCAGCGACGCTGCGCAACGGGACCACCGAGGCGGTCACGATGCTGCCGCGTGCGCGGATGATCGAGGAGACGCGACGGTGGCAGGCGGGCGATGCACTGACCCTCGAACTCGACACGGCCGTTCGCGCCATCGACCCAGGCCGGTACGTCGATGCGGTCCGCGGCTGCGTGGCCCTCGAGCGCGGCCCTCTCGTCTACTGCATCGAGACGGCGGACCTGCCGGCAGGCACCGTCCTCGAGGACGTGGAGCTCGACCCGTCGGGCGCGACCGCCGCCGTCGCACGGCGCGACCTGTCCCCGACCGCCATCGGCGTGACCGCTGCGGGGCTCATCCGGAGCGAGACGGGCGACCATCGGGAGATCGAGCTCAACGCGATCCCCTACTTCACCTGGGCGAATCGAACGGTCGAAGCGATGCGAGTGTGGATCCCTCGGCCCGCCGACGAGTCCTGACGCTCTAGGACCCCGGACCCGGGGCGGCAGGTGGCGGCGCGGTCGACTGGCGGATCACGAGCGTCGGCTCGTAGACGCGCACGTGGGGAGCCCGCGAGGCGGTCGGATCGCGTGCGAGCGTGATCGCGAGCTCGACGCTCTCGCGGACGATCTCCGCGATCGGCATGCGCACCGTCGTGAGTGCGGGAACCGTGTGGGCAGCGAGCAGCAGGTCGTCGAAACCAACCACGGACAGCTCGTCGGGCACGACCCGCGCCAGGCTGTATGCGGCGTGGAGGACGCCGACCGCGACGAGGTCGGTCGAGGTGACGACCGCCGTCGGTGGATCTGCGAGCGCCAGCAGCGCATTGAGGGCGGACTCGCCGCCCGACAGGGTGTTGTCGACGACCTGGAGGTAGCCGTCCGGAACGCCGCCCAGACGTTCTGTCACGACTTCCGTGAAGGCGATCTGGCGTTGCCAGTTATCACCCGGCAGGCGGCCGCTCACGAAGCCGATCCGTCGATGGCCGAGCGAGATCAGGTGCTCGAGTCCGGCGACGATCCCGGCCCGCTCGTCGACGTCGACCGTCGGGAACTCCAGCGGGCTGGTGCCCTGCCAGGTCGCGACGACCGGGACCGACGAATCGCGGAGGTCCTCGAGCAGCCGCGGCTGGTCCTGCATATCGCCGAGCATCACGATGGCGTCCGTGTAGCGGGTCTCGAGGACGGACGTCAGCCCGATGCCTTCGTCGACACGGCCGTGCGCATGACCGATGACGACGTTGTACCCGCGGGCCATCGCCTCCACGGCCAACGCCTCGATCGCGGTCGCGAAGAACGGGTCGCTGAAGTCGCGCACGATGGCGCCGATCAGCATCGTGGATGCGCCGCGCAGGCTCCGCGCGTGCGGGTTCGGTCGGTACCCCAATCGGCGCGACGCGACGAGGACGCGCTCGCGTGTCTCGGCCGCGATCGGGACCCGGGTCGGCGCATCGTTGAGGACCCGCGAGACGGTGCTCTGGGAGACGCCGGCCGCGCGCGCGATGTCGCGCATCGTCGTGATCGATCGCGGTCGCGCGCCATCACGTCGGTCCAGGCCGGCCGACGGAGCGTTCGCACCATCGGGCGGCTGCCTTCCCATCGTCGCAAGCCTACACCGCGATGCAGTCATACGATTTCATCTCGCGCACCACACTCTCTCAGGCGACTCTCAGCGTTCGATGGCAAGGTTCGCGTCGACGGGACGGGTCGTCCCGCCCACCTCGGAGCGTCCAGATGCCCAAGTCGCGTGCCATCGCCGTCGCCATCGTCGCCATCCTCGCCGTCGCCGTCGGTGGCTTCGTGGTCTACGACCAGGTCCTGCGCGGTGACAGCGCCGCCGCCCTGGCGCTTCCGACCGCGGCACCAACGACGCAGGCTTCGGCAGCGACGCCGGACGCGGGCACGACCGGCGCTCCCGGCGCGGCGGCCACGTCGGGCACGACCACGGACGGCTCGGTCGCCGGGAGCTGGAACGTGACGACCGGCAGCCTCGCCGGCTACCGGGTCCGCGAGCAGCTCGCCAACCTGCCCGCCGAGAGCGACGCCGTCGGCCGGACCGATCAGGTCTCCGGGTCGATCACGGTTCAGACCTCCGGCGACAAGACGACGCTCACGGCCGGTGCACTCACGGTCGACACGACCTCGATCTCATCGGACAAGTCCATGCGGGACAACCGGATGCGCAACGAGGGCCTCCAGACCGAGAGCTTCCCGACCGCGACATTCAAGCTGACCGCCCCTGTCGACGTTCCTGCCGCGGCACTCGCGGGGACGGCCTCGGACGTGACGCTGACCGGCGATCTGACGCTCCATGGGGTGACCAAGTCCGTGTCGATCCCCGCAAAGGCACAGCTCGTCAACGGCGTCGTCTCGGTCGCGGGCTCGCTCAGCTTCCCGCTCTCGGACTACTCGATCACCGCCCCGAACGTCGGCGGCTTCATCGTCTCGATCGAGGACACGGGCACGCTCGAATTCCTGGTCAACTTCACGAAGGCCTGACCCGCCTTGGTGTCGCCTGGTTGACACTCCCGCGCCACCGACTGCTGCCACTCTGACGAGGACCGTCGAGCGGTGAACCTGGGCCAGCCCACGGCGGCAGCCGGAGCAGCGACGGGGCGGAGGGACATCGATGAAGCGCCTGTTTGCGATCATCTCGTGTGCAGCGGTGCTCCTCGCTCTTCTACCTGCAACCGCGAGCGCCGCGCGGCCGACCAGATACTCGGATCACAGCGTCTCGGCTTTCTGCGAGGGTCCGGTCGAGGGTGGCGTCGCCGCGGTCGACACCTTCACCAGCACCGCATTCGGCGACGGGGCCGAGGCCGACATCTGGCTGGATCCCGCTGTCGCCTTCGAGGATCCGCCGAGCATCTCCGGTTCGGGGGCGACCGTCGACCGCGTCGAGACGGCGACGTCCATCGTTCTCACCACAACGTTCACGGCGTTCGATTCGGATGGCGACTCCCTCGGCGACGCCGTCCTCACCATGACGTTGGCCGCGGCCGGTGACCCTGAGGCGTTCGGCCCGGACGCTGGAAAGAGCAATCACCACTCGACGACGCATGGGATCAGCCAGCCGCTCGACGGCTCGGCGACCCTCAGCCTGCCGGGTCTCGACGCCGAGTTCCCGGATTGCTCGGGGTCGGTCGACGATATCGACGTCTTCGAGACCAACCCGCACTCGTCCGTCTTCAGCAACCAGGGCGTCGTCGTGGACTGTTTCTGGATGATCGACGAAGACAGCTTCGCGACGTTCTTCGCGATCGATGACGACTTCGGGCTGTCGGCGGACGCTTCGCTGACCACGCCGGACGTCGACCTCCACGTGAACGGCCCGATCACCGGCTCTTTGACCGCATCGGCTGTGTCGATGTCCCTCCCGCTCGTCGACTCGAACACCGGGGATCCATCCTCGGCGACGGCGACCGCGACCTTCACGCACATCGGCAGCCCCCATACCTCGACGATCATCAGCCAGGACGCGCGGACGAAGACCACACAACAGGCGCTCGCGGCTCATGGCAGCGTCGCGTTCGGCACGGGCGACTCGTTCGAGATGGATGCCGACCATTGCCGCGCGAACGCGTTCTCGGACCATTCGCAGCGCAACACACCGGCCGGCCCGAAGCCCGGGGTCGCACCGGCGAACGACCTGCCAGAGGGTGCGATCCACCTGACGTCACGGTCGAAGCCCAACGTGTTGACTGGCGGCACGGCGCTCGACGCCGAGGTTCCCAACCTGACGTGCCCGGCGGGCACCCGCGATGCGATGGGACACACCGTCTGGTACACCGTCACGGGGACGGGTCATCCCATCACGATCGACACCGGCGGCAGTGACTTCGACACGGTCGCAGCGGTCTTCGAGCCCGTTGCGGACGGGATCAACGAGATCGCCTGCGACGACGACGTGGACTTCGTGCCGATCGGGACGTCGTATCAGGCGGTCGTGACGTTCGATTCCGTGGCCGGTGTCGACTACCTCGTCGAAGTCGGTGGGATCGTGCGGTTCTTCGACGGCGACGCTGAATCCGGCCGGTTGAGGCTGACCGTCCGCTGAGAGGCGGCGCCTACCTCGTGTAGACGCCGCCCGGGTCCAGCTCCTCGCGGATGAGGCGGAGCTCGTCATCGGTCGGCCCGGGCGTCGCGGCCAGGTCCGTGGCGATCGCGACCTCCCACCCGATGGTCTCGCGGGCCTGCTCCACGGTCGCGCCCGGGTGGAGCGAGTCGAGTCGCATCTCGCCGGCATCGTCGAAGTGGTAGATGCCGAGGTCCGTGACGACGACCGTCGGTCCTCGACCGAGCCAGCCGCCCTCGCGCCGGATCCGCTCGGCCTGCTCCGCGCCGCCGAGGTTCCCCGGGCTCGTCCGGAAATCGATCCGCTCCACGAAGCTGCGTGCCGTCTGCCGCATGATCACGAACACCTGTCGGGCGTTGATCGCGATCTCGCACGCCCCGCCGGATCCCGGCAGCCGGGTCTTCGGGTGGTCGTACGGGCCGATGACGGTCGTGTTGATGTTGCCGAACCGGTCGATCTGGGCAGCGCCCAGGAAGCCGACGTCGATCAGCCCGCGCTGCAGGTAGTAGCCGAACAGCTCGAGCATCGAGACGACCGCTGTCGCGCCGGTCACGATCGTCGGGTCGCCGATCGACAGGGGCAGCCGGGCAGGTCGCGCACCGAAGACGCCGGCCTCGTAGACGAGCTCGAGGTCGGGCGCCACGGTCCGCTTCGCGAGGTTGACGGCGATGTTCGGGAGGCCCACACCGACGAAGCAGACGTGCTGACCTGCGAGCTCCCGGGCGGCGGCAACGATCATCATCTCGGACTTGGAGAAGCCCGGCGCGTCTGTCATGGGACGTCCGCGATGTCGAGGTAGACGGTCTTGCCGAGCGCGCGCGCGGTCGCGACCATCCTGTCGGCACCCGCTGACGGCCCGCCGATGCGCAGGCAGGCGTCGCAGCGGGCCAAGAGCCGTTCGGCGATGGGGTGGAAGATCTCGGCGTCGATCGCGTCCGGATCACCGCCCTGCCGGTTGGCCTCGTCCATCAGTGGGAGCGCGAACCACTCGCCCATCACCGGCAGATGGCCTCGTCGAAAGAGCGTGAGCGAAACCTCGGTCATCGCCGCGACGTTCGCGGCGATCCGGACCGGGTCGCCGTCCGTCCCGGAGCGGTACGGTCCCGCGACCAGGATCATCAGCGGATCCGCCGCCATCAGCGGTACGCCCCGTAGTCGACGCTGCCGGAGGGCGCGGGACCGGGCGTCAGAGCGAGCTTCCGCTCCTCGCCGAGCTTGTCCATGTACGCCGCCCGTCCGTCGAGGTCGAAGACCCACTCGCGGAGCCACGCCTGGAGGGTCTCCTCGTCGCGGGTGATGGCGTCCCATTCGAGATAGAAGCGGTTGTCGCGGTCGTACGAGCCCTGGACGTACGACGGGTGCGCCCCCCATGGTTCGACCACGACGGCGTCCACGATGAGTCCCGGGATGATCGTGCGGTTCGGGTCGGCGCGGATGACGTCCTCGTCGACGACCTCTTCGACCACGACGATGACGCGCTCGGCCGCAAAGGCGGCCTCCTTCTGGCAACCGAGCAAGCCCCAGACCTGGGTGTCCCCGCGGGCCGAGGCGCGCTGCGCGTGGACGATCGCCACGTCGGGTCGGAGCGGAGGGACGGCGTAGACCGTCCCGTCGCCGTACGGTGACTCGATCGGCCGGATGAGCGGGTTCGCCACCGGGAGGTCGGTCTCGAAGTAGCTCCGGAGCGGGAAGAACGGCAGGTTCATCGCGCCGGCGGTATAGCGCCCGACCATCCCGAAGTGGCTGTATTCCTCGACAGCGAGCGGCTCGTCGGCGATCTCGCCCTCGATCCGTCGGCGGATCGCTCCGAGGCCGCCGACGCCCGGGTTGCCGAGCCACGAGAAGACGAGCTTCGACGCGCAGCCTGCGGCGATCATCTGGTCGTAGACGAGGTCCGGCGTCAGCCGCGCGAGGGTCAGGTCACGCCGCCGCTGGCGGATGATCTCGTGGCCGGCGGCGAAGCCGATGAGGTGGGTGAATCCCTCGATCGCGACCGTGTCGCCGTCATGCACGAGCTGTGCGACGGCGTCCCGCATCGACGCGACCTTGGAGGCAGCCACCGAGCGATTATCCGCGACCTGCGGTCAGCCGGTGACCTCGGGCTCATGCAGGACGGCTGCGATCGCAGCCGCAGCAACCGCGTCCGTCCCGCGACGTGCGACCTCGTCGATGGCGTCGACGAAGATCGCGAGCGCGGTCGCCATCTCGTCCTCGGT
>JBJMNA010000301.1:0-7236 GCA_045804485.1 Chloroflexota bacterium | reverse complement strand
TTCGAGAGGCAGCCGACATGCGCACCTACGCCCCGGCCGACACCGCCGCCGTCCTGTCCCGCCTGCTCGAGGAGCCATCCATGGCGCGCGGCGTCGTCCACCATGCGGTCCTGCCCGCCCGGCCACCCGACTTCGGCGACTTCCCGGACTGGCTCGACGCGCGGATCGTCGCGGGTCTTGCCGGTCGAGGCATCAGTCGCCCGTACACGCACCAGGCGGAGGCGATCGAGGCGGTCCATTCAGGCTCGGACGTCGTCGTCGTGACGCCGACGGCGTCGGGCAAGTCGCTGTGCTATTCGGTGCCCATCCTCCAGGCGATCGCCGACGACCCGGCGGCGCGCGGCCTTCTCCTCTTCCCGACCAAGGCGCTCGGGCAGGACCAGGTCGCGGAATTCGGTGAGCTCGCCGCCGCGAGCGGGATCCACGTCACGGCGTCGACGTACGACGGCGACACGCCCGCGCCGATCCGATCGACCGTGCGGGCCGCCGGGCAGGTCATCGTGACGAACCCGGACATGCTCCACGACGCGATCCTGCCCCATCACACCAAGTGGTTCCAGCTGTTCGAGCAGCTCCGGTTCATCGTCATCGACGAGCTGCACACCTACCGCGGCGTGTTCGGCAGTCACGTCGCCAACGTGCTCCGCCGGCTGCTCCGCATCTGCGCCCATTACGGGAGCAAGCCCGTGATCGTCTGCTGCTCTGCGACCATCGGGAACCCGGCCGAGCTCGCCGCGATGCTGACGGGGCGGCCGGCTCGACTCATCGACCGCAACGGCGCACCAGCCGGCGAGCGCCACGTCGTCCTCGTGGACCCGCCCGTGATCCACCCCGAAAGTGGCGCGCGCGGCTCGGCTGCGACACTCGCCCAGCGTTGGGCACTGCCGTTCCTCCGCGCCGGACGCCAGACCATCGTCTTCGGCCGTTCGCGAGTCGCGGTCGAGATCCTGCTCACCGGTCTCCGTGAATCGCTTCGCGAGAGCTACGGCCCGCGGTCCAAGGTTCGCGGGTATCGCGGCGGCTACCTGCCGACGGAGCGCCGCGCGATCGAGCACGGCCTGCGCGACGGCGAGATCCTCGGCGTCGTCGCGACGAACGCACTGGAGCTCGGCGTGGACATCGGGCGGCTCGACGTCTCGATCCTGTCGGGCTACCCGGGGTCGGTGGCCGCGACGTGGCAGCAGTTCGGTCGGGCTGGACGACGCCAGGGCACGAGTGTCGCGGTCCTCGTCGCGTCGGGTGCCGCGGTGGACCAGTACGTCATCCACCACCCCGAGTTCCTCCTCGAGGGCACGCCCGAGGAGGCGCGGCTCGACCCGGACAACCTGCACGTCCTGCTCGCTCATCTGCGCGCGGCGACCTTCGAGCTGCCGTTCGAACCCGGTGAAGTGTTCGGGCCCGCGCCCGCGGACGACCTGCTCGCGTTCCTGAGCGAATCCGGGCACGTCCGCCAGGCGAGCGACGGGCGGTGGTATTGGTCGAGCGAGAACTTCCCGGCGTCGGAGATCTCGCTTCGGACGGCCGCGCCAGAGAACGTGGTCATCATCGACACGACGCCCGACCGCCCGCGGGTCCTCGGCGAGGTCGACCTGTTCAGCGCCCAGGTCCTCGTCCACGAGCGCGCGATCTACATCCACGAATCGGTCCAGTACTACGTGGACCGCCTCGAGTGGCACGAGCGCAAGGCCTACGTCCACCGCATCGATGCCGACCACTACACCTATGCCAACCGGGCCGTGACCCTCAAGCCGCTCGACGTCTTCGCCGATGCGGCCGCGACCGGCGGTCGACGGATCCACGGCGAAGTGATGGTCGCGAGCCTGGTGACCCTGTTCAAGAAGCTGAAGTTCCTCACCGACGAGAACGTCGGCTGGGGACCCATCGACCTGCCCGAGCTCGAGCTTCAGACGACCGCCTACTGGCTCACGGTCGACGCGTCGCGTGACCGCTGGCGGCGCGACGAGCTCGACGTGGCGCTGCTCGGCGCTGGACGGGCGATCCAGACCGTGGCCGCCATCGCGCTGATGGTGGACCCGCGCGACCTCGGTCTCGTCACGCAGGTGCGGTCACCCCATTCGGAGCAGCCGACGATCTACCTGTACGAGGCCGTTCCCGGCGGGATCGGGCTCTCCGAGCGACTGTGGGACCGGCACGACGAGCTGGTCGCCGGAGCCGCGGACCTCATCGCCTCGTGCGGTTGCGACGCTGGCTGCCCCGCGTGCACCGGCCCGCGCCTCGAGCCCGACGTGGACGCGCGAGCGCTCGCGCTGCGTCTGCTGGCCGAGCTCGGGGCGCCGATCGCCGCTGCCCCCTGATGCGACGGACGTGATCGACGGAGGCGCGACGCTCGCCCGCCGGCTCGAGCGCTACCGCGCGGCCCTGCCCGCCGTCCTGCCACCGGCAGCGATCGACGCGCGCGAGGAGGCCGGACCCGGTGGCGATCTTGCGGCTCGGCTCGCCGCCGCGGTGGGCGGCGAGGTCGTGGTCACCGCGGAGGGCCGGATCGTCCGGTGCGAGGTTCCGGCACGTCCCCTCCCCGTGGACCGCGAGCTGCTGGCGGCACTCCCCGGACAACCGCCGCCGGACGTGCCACTTGTCTGCCTCGACACGGAGACGACGGGTCTCGCGACCGCTGCGGGCACGGCCGCGTTCCTCGTCGGTCTCGGCTGGTGGGAGACGTCCGACTCGTACCGGCAGGTCCAACTCCTCCTGCCCGATCACGGCGAGGAACGAGCGCTCCTGACCGCGATCGAGGCGGCCATCCCGCCCGACGCCTGGCTCGTGACGTACAACGGCCGCGGCTTCGACTGGCCGCTCCTGACCACTCGGTTCCGGCTCGCGCGTCGGGCGGCTCCGGTCCATGCCGGTCACCTCGACCTGCTGCCCGTCGTCCGCCGTCTCTTCCGGCACAGGATGGTCGATGCCCGCCTGCGGACGGCGGAGGCCGAGCTGCTCGGGCTGCACCGTGTCGGCGACGTCGAGGGATGGGAGATCCCGGGTCGGTACCACGAATTCCTCCGTGGTGGACCGGCGGCGCCTCTCGCCGAGGTCGCCCGACACAACGACCAGGACGTCCGGTCGCTCGCCTGGTTGCTCGCACATCTCGCGGAACGGTATGGCGACGCATGCAGCCGAACCGCCGCGCCACCTGGCGACCTCGCCGGTCTTGCCCGTTCGTTCGCCCGTGAGCACCGGCTCCGCGAGGCGCTCGACTGCCTCGATGCCGCCGCCGACCGGCCGATCGTCCAGACCGTCATCCCGAGCCCGTCATCCGCCGTCGCTGCGCAGCGACCCGACGACGTCCCCTGGTGGTCGCCGCTCCGGCCCGCCGACTTCGGTGGTCGCCAACGACCGGGGTCCCTCGCGTCCGCGACACCGCAGGGGGCCGCGCTCGCCGCGCCGTGGACGACCGAGCGGATCGCGGTCGACCGTGCGCACCTTCTTCGTCGTCTCGGGCGACACGCGGACGCCGCCGGCGCGTGGTCGGCGCTCGCGGCGGGACCCGGCCGGATCGCGATCGTCGCTGCGATCGAGCTCGCGAAGCTCCGCGAGCACCGGCTGCGCGACCGTGAAGGGGCGCTCGACGCAGTCACGGGTGGTCTCGGTGCGGTGGAGCGACGGCGACGCCTCGGTCGCCCGGAACCGGCGCTCGAGGCCGACCTCCGTCGTCGCGCGATCCGGTTGCGTCTCAAGATCGGGCCGCGTACGAGGGTCGGCCCGCCGGTCGTCTGACCCTACGGGTCGGCCGCACCGACCTGCGACCTCTCGCTCGGCATGACGGCTCGGCGGACTCGCTCCCGCGCCCGTCGGACGAGCACGGCGGTTCGATCCGGCACGGCGGTCAACCCCGGGCCTTCCACCGCGAGCGACCCGGCCGCCGCCGCGAACCTCAGGTCCGGCGACCGCCGGGACCGGCGCCGGCCGACGATCGCCGGCCGCAGGACCGACGCGGACAGGGCCGCGAGGAACGTGTCGCCCGCGCCGGTCGGGTCGGTCTCACGGTCCGTCGCGGTCGGCAGGTAGCGAAGGACCTCGTGCCCTCCGCCCTCGCCGACGCGGATCAACAGCCCACCCAGGTCGCCCTCCGTCACGAGGAGGTCGGCTCCCGGATGCAGCAAGGCCGCGAGTGACGCGACGCTCGTTGCGACTCCGACGTCGTGATGGCTCACGCCGACGAGATCCGCCCGCGCCACCAGTCGCGACGGTTCCGGCGCCCGCCGCCCGACGCGCTGACCCGGCGCGAGGTCGCGCAGCAGGCCCTGCCAGCCGACGACGAGGTATGCCGGGTCGGGCACGACACTCGCCCAGCCGTCATCGATCTCACCGGCGACCGGCACGAGCGACCATGCCGGCGCCGCGCGCCAGGCGTCGGGAACGTCGCGCATGGCGAGTGGCTCACCGACCGCGTGGCAGATCTGGACGCGTCCGCTCGGCGTCTCCTGGTTGTCGAAGACGGGCATCTCGCGGAGCCGCTCGAGGACCAGCTCGACGCCGGCGGCGCGAAGCAGGTCGAGCTCGTCGGCCGTGGCTCCCACGTCGTCAACGCCGATGAGTGCCGCTGTCCGCAAGCCGAGGCGTGCGGTGGTGAGCGCCGCATACGTGACGCCACCACCCAGTCGCCAGCCGCGTGGGTCGTCCGTCGTGAGATCCCGGCTTGCGGAGCCGACGTGCAGGACCTCGATCGTGGCTGTGGCCACCGTCTCCCCGTCTGCGGGATGGACCCGACCTGGTCGTATACTTGCCGACCCATCCGACGACATCACCGGGAGCCGACGTGTTCTTCTACGAGCTGCGAGAGGGCGACAACGAGGTCTACAGCGACGTCATCGTCGTGAGCGAATCCGAATGGGAGCCTGAGGAGTTCTTCGAGCTCGTCCAGTCCATCCGGCGCCGCATCCAGGACGGCTTCGCGCACGATACCCTCATCGAGTCGATCGCCGTCGAGCTCGAACGAGACCACGGCTTCATCTACGTCAGTGACGACAGCATCGTCGCCTCGGTGAACGTCAGCACCGACGATGCGGAGAACTTCCTCGCCCGGACCGAGGTCGAGTTGGCCGACGCCGAGGAGGATGACGACGATGACGACGACGACGAAGACGAGGACCTCGACTACAAGGCCGTGATCGTCGAATTCGACCCGAGCGCGCGCCTCAACTAGCCGCGCCGAGGGTCAGCGCGAGAACAGGATCTCGACGACGTCGCCGTCGCGGACGCGATAGGTCTTCCCCTCGGACCGGAGGCGGCCCGCCTTGCGCGCCTCCGCCATCGACCCGAGGGTCACGAGGTCCTCGTAGGCGACCGTCTCGGCGCGGATGAAGCCCTTCGCGAGGTCCGTGTGGATCGCGCCCGCAGCGTCGACGGCCGTCGAGCCGTCGGGGATCGGCCAGGCCCGGACCTCGTCGGGTCCGGCGGTGAGGAACGAGATGAGCCCGAGAAGCCGGTACGAGAGGTCGATGACCCGGCCGAGACCGGATTCCGCGATGCCGAGCTCCTCCATGAAGACAGTCGCCTCGTCGGGTTCGAGCTCGCCGAGCTCCATCTCGATCCGCGCCGACAGCGCCTCGATGAGCGCGTGCTGGTGGTCGTATCCCGTGCGGATCCGTGCGACGAGGTCGGGTGCCGCCGCGATGTCGTTCTCACCGACGTTGAGCAGCACGAGGACCGGCTTCTGCGTCAGGAACCGAAAGCCGCGGATCGCCTTCTCGTCGTCCGCGTCGAGATCGAGATCGCGAATGGGCGTGCCGGCCTGGAGGCCAGTGTGGATCCGCCGGACGACGGCGTCCTCGCGCTCCGCTGCCTCGCGCTCGGCTGGATTGCCGTGCCGGGCGCTGGTCTTGAGCCGCTCGATGCGCCGCTCGGCCATCGCGAGATCGGCGAGCAGGAACTCCAGATCGAGGCGCTCGATGTCACGAGCCGGGTCCACGCTCCCGTCGGGGTGCGGGTTCGATGGGTCCTCGAACGCGCGGACGACATGCAGGAGAGCGTCGGAGTCGCGCAGCCGGGCAAGATGGTCGGCCGGAAGCTCCTCCGTCCCGACGTGGCCCTCGGTCGACGGCGGCGGCGCGGGCAGATCCACGTATGTGACATCCGCCTGGATGATCTTCTTGGGCTTGAAGATCCCCGCGAGCGTGTCGAGCCGAGCATCCGGGACCTTCACGACGCCGACATTGAGCGTGACACCGCCGTAGCCGCCGGTCTCGGCATGGCCGCGGGTGAGCGTGTTGAAGACGGTCGTCTTGCCGGACCCGGCAAGACCGACGATGGCGATCTGCATGCGGGGATTGTCGCCGGGATCAGTAGCCCGCGTTCGGATCCACCACGTTGAGCAGCGGCTCGCCCTTGGCGAACCGCCGGAGGTTGTCGCAGAACAGGTCGACGCTCCGATCGAGCACGCGGGTGCTCGACCAGGCGGTGTGCGGCGTGACGATGACGTTCGGCAGGTCGTAGAACGGCGAGGAGGCGGCAAGCGGTTCGTCGCTGAACGTGTCGAGGACGGCGCCACCGAGCTGGCCGTCCTCGAGCGCTCGGAGCAGCGCACGCTCGTCGATGAGCCGGCCGCGGGCGACGTTGATGAGCCAGGCGCCGGGCTTGACCATGGCGAGCGCGTCGGCGTCGATCATCCGCTCGGTCTCCGCTGTCAGCGGCGCGGCCAGGACGATGAAGTCGGATTCCGCGAGGAGCTCGGGCAGCGTCTCCGGCCCGCCGACGCGGTCGAGCATGACCTCCCCGAGGGGGCGCGGCTCGTCGTCCGGCGAGACCGGGTCCGTACCCGCGTCGCCGCGGCGCCGGACCGCGACCACCCGGCACCCGAACGCGGTCGCCAGCGCCCCGACCGAGCGACCGATCGACCCGAGCCCGACGATGCCGACCGTCACGTCTCGAAGCTCGGGGCCCTCGAGCGGCTGCCATGTCCGCTCGCGCTGGAGCTCGAGCAGCTGTGGCAGCCGTCGGCTGACGGCCAGGATCATCATCAGCACGTATTCCGCGATCGGCCGGCTGAAGACACCACGGGCATTCGTGACGATGATCCCGCGCTCGCGTGCCGCGGGTGTCAGTGCACGCTCCACGCCCGAGGTCGCGGAGTGGACCCACGACAGCCGCGGGGCGCGCGTCAGGATGCGATCGAACGCGTCCGAGCTCAGCCAGCCGCGGAGCATCACCTCGACGTCATCGACCGCGCCATCCGCGAGGCCCTCGACCGACAGGCTGACGATGGTGGCACCCGGCGCCGCG
>JBJMNA010000300.1:0-4867 GCA_045804485.1 Chloroflexota bacterium | reverse complement strand
GATGGACATCTACGATCCCTGGGTCGTCATGGCGGCCATGGCCATGCGAACGGAGCGGGTCCGGCTCGGTGCGATCGTGAGCCCGCCGTCGCGACGGCGGCCATGGAAGTTGGCGCGGGAGACGATGACGCTCGACCGGTTGTCGAATGGGCGCCTCGTTCTGCCGGTCGGCCTCGGGGCGCTGGACGACGGGGCGTTCGGAAACGTCGGCGAGCCGACCGACGCGCGGACACGCGCCGAGATGCTCGACGAATCGCTCGCGATCCTCGAGGGGCTGTGGTCCGGGGAGCCGTTCGCGTTCGACGGGCGGCACTACCGGTTCGGGCCGATGACCTTCAGGCCGACGCCCGTCCAGCGGCCACGGATCCCGATCTGGGTCGTCGGTGCGTGGGGCAAGGAGCGGTCCGTGGCGCGGGCGCTCAGGTTCGACGGGATCATGCCGCAGACGACCGACGTCGCCGACATCCGGGCGCTCGCGATGCGTGCGGCGCGGGAACGACCGGGGCGCCCGATCGACATCATCGTCGAGGGGACGACGCCGCTCGATCCCGTGGAGGCTGCGGAAGCCGTCAGGCCCTTGGCGGCCGCCGGGGCGACGTGGTGGGTCGAGTCGGACTGGACCGGGGCGACGGTCGAATCGCTTCGCGCGCGCATCGCCGCTGGACCGCCTGGCGTCAGCGGCTGACGGCGTTCCTGACGTTGCCGAAGGCTCGCCCGACACGCGAGGCGTCGGTGGGTGACGCGACCAGAGGCGCCACCGCCGCAGGATCGAGACTCGCCCGCGCGTACAGGACGACGCCGATGCCGGTCACGACCGCGCACAGCAGCAGGCCCGAGGTGACGTCCACGACGCCCAGCTGCAGGAGGACGCTCATCGTGAATGCGGCCGCGATCCCGCGGGCGCCGGTGATCGCATTCCAGCCGGCCATCGCGGCGGCCCGGGATTCGATCGTCGTGTGGTCGCTGACGGCGGCCGCGATGCCGACGTCGATCGAGGCGCTGCCCGCGCCCGCACCGATCGCCGCGACCCAGAGGATCCAGACGTCCGGCGCGAGTGCGTACGCGAGAAGCGCGACGAGTCCCAGCGCGCTGCCGATCCGCATCGCGACGAGCGGTCCGAACCGGTCGGCGACCGCGCCGAAGACGAGGAAGAAGACGGTCGTGGAGCCGGCCGTCATGATGCCGATGATGCCGACATCCGACAGCGACAGGTCGAGCCTGTCGACGTTGACGATGGCGTACAGCGGTGCCGCCGCGATGAGCCCACCGCCGTAGAAGCCCTGGGCGACGGCGATCCGTGACAGGACCGGCCGGTCGCGCAGAGCCCGGATCGAGTCCCGCGCGGAGAACCGGGTGAGCGGTGGCGCGGTCGGGGCACGGAGTCCCGTGTATGCCGCGGCGCAGACGAGACCGATGACGCCAGCCAGCGCGACCGCGGTCAGCCCCCCGAAGTGGTCCGCGATGATGCCGCCCGCGAGAGCTGCAAGGGCTGCGGCCGCCGCCTTCACCGACCCCGCGACCCCGACGAGCCGGCCACGGATCCGCGCCGGGTACATCGAGCCCCACAGCCTGAGATAGAACGGGCTCGAGAGCGCGAGGCTGAGCCAGAACGCGAACGTGACCGCGATCAGGACCGGCGCGACCGAGAAGACGACGAGCACGAGGAGCGACGCTGCGCCAGCGGCACGGATCAGGGCGAGTTGCCGCGGCGACCGCGGTCCGACGCGCCCGGCGAAGGCGCCCAGCAGATTGGCCACGAATGGGGCCGCGGCGAGAGCGGCAAGACCGATCGGCTCGAGACCGCCGCGACGGGCGATGGTCGGGAGGAGCGTCGAGACAAGCGCGGCCGTCACCCCCACGCCGACCGCCGCGACGAGGTCGAACGCAAGATTGCGCCCGACCGCGCGTTGCGCGCGCGTCGAAGACGGAAAGGACGGCCGGGACACCAGGCACCTCGAAGCGGCCCGTTCGGCCTGCGAGGTGAGCTGTCGGGCTCGGCGTTGGGTTCGCCGTCGCGTACGTCGCGATTCGCCCCGGGGAGGGTGGGTCCCCCGTCCTCCCGTGGGAGGTTCGGCCAGGGGCTACCTTACCAGCCGTGTGCCTTGGTCGCCGATGGGTCCTTCGTCATGGCCTCGAGACCCGGTCGTTCCGGTCGAGCCGAGAGCCGCTCGCGCCACGGACGCGTGAACGAGGCCCAGGCGGGATCGGGTTCGACTCGTCGATCGGCCGTTTCGCCATGTCGTCGAGCCCACTCGGCATAGAACGCGACGCGGCGGCGCGAGATGATGCGTGGGTCCTTGCAGGGGCAACCCGCCACGAGACACGCGCTTCGATGCGGTCGGGGGTCGGCGATCGTTCGGCGGTCCAGCGGGATGTCCACCGCGTGTGCTCCGTTCATCCGGTCGACGTCCAACACTCGACGCCGATGGTCGAACGGTAGGTCGGCGGGTGTTACAGGTGCATCGTCGCAGAGGCACCTCTCGAAACGGTCCGCGCGACAGCGGCCGGTGCTCGATCGCGGCCGATCCGTGCTACCATCCCGCGTCCGAGCCGGTTCTCGGACCTGTGGGGATGTGTGGTTTCGACAGGGCCTAGCTACCGGGGAACGCGAGCCGAGGACGCCACTGGGCCTCGTAAATCACGTGGCAAAAAGAAGTACCTGGCAACCGCCAGTCGACTCTCGCCCTCGCTGCTTAGGCAGTAAGGTGAGCGTGGAAGCTGCCTCCGCCTCGCGGGCAGTGGAAGCGTCATGCAGCGAGGCTGCGATCCGGACAAGTGTCACGTAGTCCGGAGTCAAGCCCGATCTAGGGGCACGTGACTGGATCGTCCGGCAGGGTGCCGATGCCCGTCCGGACGATCGACGACAAATCATCGGACACGCTCGTAGTGGTCTCCGGCGAAGGGTTCTGGACGGGGAGTTCGACTCTCCCCCATCTCCACCAACACTCTTTCGCGCCCTCAGGACGCCGGCTGCCTATCCGTGAAAGATCACGCAGCAGCGGCCAGGCTCGGGCGCCAGCTCGACGTCGACATCGGCGAGGCCGAGTCCGTCCACGACGCCCTCCGCCCAGGCGACGTTCATCCCGCATGTGACATCGCGGTGATCCGACGCGATCGAGCCGTACGGGCAATTCCGCAGGCAGACGGCTCCAGCAGCGTCCGTGCGTGGTTCGTATCCCGCGTGCGCGAGAACCTCGATGAGGTCCGGCGCGGCTCCGGCGTCCTTGTCCCCGTCGGCTCGGCTGTTGCGCGCCTCGACACCGAGCGCGTGGCCCGCCTCGCGCGCGGTCCGCGCCAAGGCGTCCAGACCTGCGCCGTCGGCGACGCGTCCGAGGGCCGTCGCCATCAAGTCGGCCGCACGATCGTAGTGCCGGGGTGGGAACGAAACCTCGACGCCGTGCTCGCTCCGGCGATACAGCTTGGCCGGTCGCCCGGCGCCCGGCCCTGTTCGGCCGCTCCGACGCCGGTACTCGGGCGTCAGCAGCCCGGCCGCCACGAGCCGGTCGAGGTGGAACGCGGCGAGCTCGCGGCTGATCCCGAGCGCCGTCACGGCATCATCGCGCCCGACGGCGTCGTCAGACGCGGCGACGAGCTCGTACAGCGCGCGACGCGTCGGCTCCGCGAGCGCCGCGACGGCGTCGATCTGGTCTGTCGTGGGGTGTCGCTCCATCGTCGGAGTGTAACACTAAGTCTTGTTATGAAAAGACTTCGGCGCGCCGGCCAACGTGGTCAGGACGGTCTCTTCAGCACCCCGGTCGCGGCATACAGCCAGCGGACGCCATAGAGCGTCGTCACCGATCTTCCGTTGATCGTGGAGATGCGGTACCAACGCGTCCCGGACTTCGCTCCAGGGCAAGCGGTCGCCCAGTGCGAGCCGGTCACCGTCGCGGCCACCGTGACCCTCGCGGAACTCCGAAGCCGGACCCGGATCGCCCTTGATGTCGAGGTCCCGGTTCGGAGATTCACGGCCGCACAGGCCGGCACCATCGTGATCGCCGCCGGCGGAGCGGGCGTCGGCGGTGGTGGCAACGGGATCGATGATCCGCCATCGGCAAAGAGGCAGGCGAAGTAGGTCTTCTTCGTGCCCGGGACGGTGGCAGTGCCGCATCCGAAACGCTGGTAGCTGTTCAGCTCCGCCGCTCGATGCGGGGCCGAGCTCATGAAGTTCCGCTGCGCGAGTGTCACCGTGAACGGAGCCGTCGTGGTCGCTGCTTTACAGTTCTTACCAGTGATGTCGCACCCGAGCCGGTAGGTCGTCGTCGCCGTGCTGCCGTACGAGTTCCAATGCAGGATCTCGCTCCGTGCCCCGGCGTAGCCGAAGACGCGGCGGACGATCTGGACGGAGCGGAACGGCGTGGTCCCGGACGAGTAGCAGCCGGGGACGATGTGCCCGAAATAGCCCCGGTCGGCCATGTCGCGGGCGCGGCCGTTGAATGCTTTGGCATGGTTCGTCGGACAGGTGAACCGGGCATCCCTGGCGATCTGCGCAAGCCGCCCATCGATCATGTACGGCGCCTTGCCGAGTGCCTTCCGGTCGAGGTTGATGAGCCTCATGAGATCGCTTGCGAACGCATCGGTGGATGAGGCAGGCGGGGTCGGCGCCGCGGTCAGGACGCCCGTCGCCGCGTAGAGGGACGTGACGCCATAAGCGGCCTTGACGCTCCTGCCACCGATCGCGGTGACCCGATACCAGTGGCTCCCCGTCTTGGCGCCCGGGCAGGTCGTTCGCCAGGTGCCACCCGATACGGTCCCGGCGACGGTCAGCGTCGCGTTCGCCGCGAGCGTCAGCTTCACAGGGGACGCTGTCGTCGATCCCGAACGGATGTGGACGCCATCGCAGGCGGGCACCATCGCAGCGGGCGTCGTG
>JBJMNA010000299.1:0-4475 GCA_045804485.1 Chloroflexota bacterium | reverse complement strand
GCAGTGCAACGGGAGCCGAGCAGCCTTCTTGGTGGCGAGCCACGCCCACCCTGCCTCGGACCACAGCGCCTGGTTGGCATAGCCACCGGCATCGACGAATGCGGCGAAGTCGGCGTTGGAGACCTCGGTCTTGTCGATCCAGTAGCCCTTGCTGACGGTGACCTCGTGAGCCGGGACCTCGCTCGGGAACTCGCTCGCGACCCACGCCGGAGGGCTCTGCTTCTCAAGGGCAGCGATGGCCTTCGCGTCGGTGCCCATCGTGAACGTCCCGGCTGGGACCCACACCTGCGCGACGCCGGATGGGTCGACGCGCTCCTCACCAGGAGCGGAGCCGTCGGATGGCACGGGTGTCGAAGCCACGGACGGGACGGCTGTCGCAGTCGCCGAGCGGTCCACCGACGGCGCGGCGGATGACGTGATCGACGCCGCGGACGTGGGTTCGACCGACTGCGGGATCCTTCCGTCCATGCATCCCGCGAGGAGAAGTCCTGTCAGGCAGAGGACCGCTGGTCCCCGGGCGGCGAACCGCGAGATCCGTGGCTCAGGCATCGGCGAATGCTACCCTCCGGTCGCGCAACGCCACTGTCACCGGAGACCGGTCCATGTCAGACGAGGACGCGCGGACGCGCGACGTGGCTGGGCCACCGACCCCGTCCACCCGCGACCGGTTCCACATCCCGACAACGGACGACGGATCGCCTCTGATCTACCTTGCCGGGCAGTCGCTCGGGCTCCAGCCTCGCGCGGCTGCCGAAGCCATCGCGACCGAGCTCGACGCCTGGGCGCGGCTTGGCGTCGATGCCTGGTTCGACCCGGTTCGGCCGTGGTTCACGCTCGACGGTTCGCTCCGTGAGGCGATGGGCCCGATCGTCGGCGCCCGCCCCGCCGAGGTCGCGCTGCTCAACAGCCTCACCGTGGACATCCACCTGCTCCTCGTCTCGTTCTTCCGGCCCGACGGCCGGCGCCGCCGGATCCTGGCTGACGGCCCGCTCTTCCCGTCGGACCGTCACGCGCTGACCAGCCACCTCGCCGCGCGCGGGCTGGATCCCGCCACCGACCTCGTCGTCGTCGGGCCACGCGACGGGGAGGCGACGGTCCGGACCGAGGATCTCGAGGCGACGATCGCCCACCACGCCGACGACCTCGCGCTCGTCTTCCTGTCCGGTGTGAACTTCGCGACCGGGCAGGCGCATGACATCGGACGACTGACCGCGGCCGGCCACGCGGCGGGCGCCGTCGTCGGATGGGACCTCGCGCACGCCGCGGGCAACATCGAGCTCGGTCTCCACGACTGGGACGTCGACTTCGCCGCCTGGTGCACGTACAAGTACCTCAACGGCGGACCGGGTTCGGTCGGTGCGATCTTCGTCCACGAGCGCCACGGGCGAGACCGGTCGTTGCCACGGTTCGGCGGTTGGTGGGGGCTCGACGCCGACGTCCGGTTCGACCCGACCGCGCCGTTCGTGCCCGCCGAGGGCGCGGCCGGCTGGGCGACATCGACCACCTCGATCCTCGCGCTCGCGCCGCTTGCCGCGTCGCTGGCCATCTTCGACGAGGTCGGGATGCCGGCGTTGAGGGCTCGGTCGGTGTCCTTGACCGGGTATCTGGAGGCGCTTGTGGCCGACGTCCCGATCGAGATCGTCACGCCACGCGACCCGGCGGCTCGGGGCGCGCAGCTCTCGCTCCGCCACGACGATGCCGAGGCAGTCCTCGGCAGGCTCGCCGCGGAGGGAGTCGTCGCCGACTTCCGCGCGCCTGACCTCATCCGTGTCGCGCCGATCCCGCTTTACACGACCGACGACGAGGTCCGCCGCTTCGCCGCGATCCTCGGCGACGTGCTCTAGCCGCTACTCGAACCGAGCGCGGAGCCTCGGCAGGATCTGCTCGCCGTACCGCGCGATCGCCGCTTCCTGGTCCTCGCCCGGGAAATGGAACACGAGGTGGTCGAAGCCGTAGCCGACATACGCCGCGATCTGCTCGACGTGCTCGTCCGGGTCGTCGGACACGAGCCAGCGCTTGTACGCGACGTCCTCGACGCCTTTCGCGAGCTCCTCCATCTCGCGCGGGTCGTCGACACCCATCTTCTGCTCGCCAGACAGCGCGAGGGCGGACCACTCCTTGGTGTCCTCCATCGCGCGCGTCCGGTCGGTGTCGAAGCTGACCTTCATCTCGATCATCCGGTCGATGAGCGTCGGGTCGCGCTCGACCTTGATGCAGGCCTCTGTGAACGCCGGCATCAGGGTCTCGGTGTAGAGCTCCTGGCCCTTGCCGGACGTGCAGATGAACCCGTCGCCGACCCTCCCGGCGAGTCGCGCCGCCGATGGGCCGGACGCCGCGATGTAGATCGGCACCGGGTCGTCCGGCCGGTCGTAGATCGTCGCGTTGTGCGTGCGGTAGTAGTCGCCCTCGAAGGTGACGAACTCTTCCTCGAACAGCCGGTGGATCAGCGTCACCGCTTCGCGCAGCCGGGCGAAGCGCTCCTTCTGGTCCGGCCAGTCGACGCCCACCGGGATCTCGTTCATCGATTCGCCGGTGCCGACACCGAGGACGATCCGGCCGGGAGCGAGGCAGCCGAGCGTGGCGAACGCCTGGGCGACGACGGCCGGGTTGTACCGGAAGCTCGGGGTCAGCACGCTCGTGCCAAGCGTGACGTGGTCCGTCACCATCGCCGCGGCGCCGAGCCAGACGAGCGCGTTCGGAGCATGTCCGCCGGTGTGTCGCCAGGGCTGGAAATGGTCGCTCGTCCAGACCGATTCGAAGCCGGCTCGCTCAGCCGCGACCGCGAGATCGAGGAGTCGCCGCGGAGGGAATTGCTCGGCGGATGCCTTGTACCCGTAACGCACTGTCGGTGCTCCTAGAGTCGGACCCGCGGCGGGCTGTCACGGTCGAACATGTGGACAGTGTCGACGAAGCGGACCTGCTTGGCCTGGTAGGCCATCACCAGCGAGTGCGTGCGAGCGCCGCCACCGAAGAAGCGGACGCCCTGGAGCAGGTCGCCGGCGGTAACGCCCGTCGCGGCGAAGACGAGGTTGTCGCCCGGCGCGAGGTCCTCGGTGCGATAGACACGCGTCTCGTCGCCGTGACCCATCCGCGTGCCGCGTTCGCGCTCCTCGTCGCTGCGATAGCGGAACCGCGCCTGGATCTCGCCGCCGAGGCAACGCAGCGCCGCGGCTGTGATCACGCCCTCCGGCGCGCCACCGGTGCCCATGACCGCGTGGACGCCGGTGCCCGAGACCGCGCACGAGATGGCGGCCGAGAGATCCCCGTCACCGATGAGCTTGATGCGGGCGCCGGCCCCGCGGACCTCGTCGATGAGCGCGTCGTGCCGCGGCCGCTCGAGGATGACGACGGTGATGTCGCCGATCCGGCGGCCGAGCGCCTGGGCGATCCGGCGGAGGTTCTCGGTCGGGGTCTCGCGGATGTCCACCTGGCCGGCCGCCACCGGGCCGACACACAGCTTCTCCATGTACGTGTCCGGAGCGTGGGTCAGCCCGCCCGCCTCCGAGGCAGCGAGGACGGTGATCGCGCCGGCCTGTCCGTGCGCGACGAGATTCGTGCCCTCGAGCGGGTCCACCGCGATATCGATCCGTGGGACGTCGTCGCGGTCCGCCCCGGTCCGACCGACGCGCTCACCGATGTAGAGCATCGGTGCTTCGTCGCGCTCGCCCTCGCCGATGACGATCCGCCCGGCGAAGTCGATCTCGTCCATCGTCCGCCGCATCGCCTCGGTCGCGGCGGCATCCGCACCGTCCTTCTCGCCTCGACCCATGAACCGCGCCGACTCGATCGCCGCAGCCTCGGTCACGCGGATCATCTCGAGGGCAAGAAGCTGTTCCATCGGGTTTGACTCGGGTCCAGTCGCTGTCATCTAGTGACGAAAATGCCTGCGGCCCGTAAAGACCATCGCCATGTGATGGCGATCCGCGACTTCGATCGCCATCTCGTCCCGGATGGATCCGCCGGGCTGGATGATCGCCGTCACGCCGGCGCCGGCAGCGGCCTGGATGCCATCGGGGAACGGGAAGTACGCGTCCGAGGCGAGGACCGCGAGCTTCGCGCGGTCACCTGCGCGACGCACGGCGATCTCGACCGAGACCTGACGGCTGGCCTGGCCCGCGCCGATCCCGACCGTGGCGCCGTTCCGGGCAAGGACGATCGCGTTCGAACGGACGTGCCGCACCGCACGCCACGCGAACAGCAGATCGGTCAGCTCTTCGAGCGTCGGCCGCCGCCGGGTCACGACCTGGAGCCGACCGCGGTCGAGCCCGAGATCGTCGACGCTCTCCACGAGCAGCCCGCCGGCGACCCGCTTGAAGTCGAGGCTGGCGATCCCGTAGTCGCGCATCCCCTCCGTCGGGTCGGGCGGGATGGCGAGCAACTCGATGCCTGGCTTCCCGCGGAGGATGCCGACGGCTGCCTGGCTGAACCCGGGCGCGACGACAGCCTCATACGAATTGGCCGCGATCTCCCGGGCG
>JBJMNA010000298.1:0-22596 GCA_045804485.1 Chloroflexota bacterium | reverse complement strand
GCTGCGGGCCGTCCCGGAGCGGGTAGCTCGGCGTCGAGTTGACGAGCGCCGCGCATTGTTCGATCGGCTTGCCAAGGAGCTCCAGCAGGGCGGTCCGGATGCTCGGATTCTTGATCCCCGCGGACGTGAGAAGGAGTTTCAACGGGCCTCTCCATGCACTTGATTCGTAACGCGAACCAATGTCACCCGGAATGAATGTCTGCTCGATCAGAACCTATCCGGATCCGGCCGTTCGGATCGGCGATTCTTCTGGGGGTCGGGCGCATCATGCGTGGCGATGATGCGCGGATTGTTCCTCGCCGGGGTCGTGGCGATTCTCAGCGCCTGCGACGCCGGCTCGAGGCCATCACCGGCGGCCTCTCCGACGGCTCTCAGGTCGGTGGCTACATCCGCTCCGACGCCGGCCAGTGACGCCGCCAACGGTATTTCGTTCCAGCGGCCCGCTGATTGGCGGGTGTCGCAGCCAAACCATCACGATCCGCTGACAGATGGGCCGCTGCTGTACCTCAGCACCGATGCCCTGCTCCCCGAGTGCGCCGTTGGGGCGGGCGCATCCCCGCATCCCGCCAACGGCCAGGGCCGCGCGTGTGACTGGCCGCTGACGACGTTGTCACCGGGCGGGGTCCTGGTGACGTGGGCCACGACTCGAATCCTCCAGCCGATTCCGAGCGGCGGCGACGTCACCGTTAACGGTGGGACGACGCGATCGGTGATCGAGAGGCCGGGAACCTGTGCCGCCATCGGCGGCGATGAGACGATCCAGGTGCTTGTTCCAGTACGGCAGCCGGTCGCGTGGTCAAACGTTGCAGCCGTCGCCTGCCTTCGCGGTCCGAATATCGCCGCGGCCGAGGCACAATTCCGCGCGCTGCTAGCCTCGGCATCCGTCGCGAGGTAAGGCGCCCTCACCGTCACGGTCCCCGCTGTCACATGGCGTGCCGGTGGTGTCGCATCCGGGCCCCTGGCTCGACAGCGACGAGGTCGAACCGGAGCGGCAGCCGCGGGACTGGCGAGCCGTCTGGAAGTGTGCCGCGCTCGAGGAGGCCATAGGCAGCCGCCCTGATCCGCACGCGCTTGCGGTGGTCGACGGTCTCCTCCGGGAGGCCGAAATCACGGCCGGTCCGCCACCGAACCTCGATGATGACGAGGGCCGCTGGAGGACCGGGGTCGACTGCCACGAGGTCGATCTCGTGACGACCGACATGGACGTTGCGTGCCATCACAGTCCAGCCGGCTTCGATGAGGCGATCGGCAACCAGCGTTTCTGCGGCATCACCCGCCAGCTGGGCGGCGGTCCGCTCGTGATCGCCGGGTCGGATCGCCATGCTGGCATCGTCGCACCCGTCACTTATCGCGCACGTATCCGGCCGGCTCAGACGGGGGCGGTCAACTCCAGCGATACAAGGTCGAGGGCGTCGAGCATGGCGTCGTCGGCCATGACCGGGACGAGCTCGCCGGCGAGTCGGTCGTAGGTCTCGGCGGAGGCGGAGGGGTCGGCAAGCAGGTCGAAGTCGAGCTGGTCTCCGGCGAGCGTCCGCTGGAGCGCGAGGAACGAGCGCCGATGGAACGGCGTCAGGCCGAGCGCCCGGATGGCGTCGCGATGGTCCCGAGTGGCATAGCCCTGGTTGTGCTCCCAGCCGTAGCCCGGGTAGCGCGCCGCGAGAAGGGCCATCATCCGGTCGCGCACGACCTTCGCGACGACGGACGCACACGCGATCGAATAGACGCTTGCGTCCCCGTCGACGATGTTGGTATACGGACCGACGGCTGCCTCGAACCCCGCGATCCGGTTGCCGTCGACCAGGACGTGCTCGTGACCCCGGACCTTGGCGATCGCCCGGCGCATTGCGAGGTGGGTCGCGTGATAGATGTTGAGCTGGTCGATCTCGCGGACGGACGCAGCGCCCACCCCGACCGCCACCGCACGCGCCCGGATCAGCGGCGCCAGCCGTTCGCGCTGTCCGGCCGACAACGTCTTCGAGTCACGGACGCCCGGGATCCGGTGGCAGCCGGGCCGCATGATGACCGCTGCCGCGACGACGGCGCCGCAGGTCGGCGCGACTCCGACCTCGTCCACGCCGACGACCCGCACGAGCCCTTCGTTCCAGAGGCGGCGCTCATGGCGGAGGGTCGGGACGATCGGAGCCATCGACGGCTAGCCTAGCGCGGAATCGAACGACCCCGTCGGGTCGACGGGGTCGGCAGATCGCGAGGGTCCGGAACGCCTCAGCCGTTCGTGCGGCGCTCGCGAAGGGTCGCCGCCTTGCCCACGCGGTCGCGCAGGAAGTAGAGCTGGGCGCGCCGGGCGACGCCGTGACGGATGACCTCGATCTTCTCGATGCGCGGGCTGTTGACCTTGAAGGTCCGCTCGACACCGACGCCGGAGGCGATCCGCCGGACGGTGATGGACCGGGTGATCCCGCCGCCGCGGAGCCGCATGACGGTCCCCTCGAAGACCTGGATGCGCTCGCGGTTGCCCTCGACGACCTTGGCGGACACCTTCACGGTGTCACCGGTCGCGAGCTCCGGGAGGTCGGTGCGAAGCTGGTCCTGGACGATCTCGTCGAGCACGGTCACGGGTTGTTCCTGACTCATCTGGGCAGCCGCGGCTGCGATTCGGGCTTCGGAAGCGACGCGGACGGGCGTCGGCGGCGGAGTATAGCACGGCCTCGCCGACGATCAGTCGCTGGGTCCGCCCGGTTCGAGGTCCGGTCGGCGGGTCCGCGTCCGCTCCAGCGCCTGCTCGCGACGCCAGCGCGCGACGGCGCCATGATCGCCAGAGGTCAGGATCGCCGGGACGCCCTCGCCGCGGAAGACGGCCGGACGCGTGTACTGGGGGTATTCGAGAAGTCCGTCGGCGAACGATTCCTCGACGGTCGACGACGCCTCGATCGCGCCTGGGAGCAGCCGGATGACGGCGTCGATGACGACGAGGGCGGGCAGCTCCCCGCCGGTGAGCACGTAGTCGCCGATCGACAGCTCGAGGTCGACCAGCGATCGGATCCGTTCGTCGACACCCTCGTACCGTGGGCACACGAACACGAGATGCGATCGCGTCGCGAGGTCGGCCGCCCGCGCCTGGCGGAACACCTCGCCGATCGGGTCGAGCAGGATGACGGTCGTGTCGTCGCCACGAAGGGTGTCGAGCGCGGCTGCGACCGGCTCGGGGCGGAGGATCATCCCCGCTCCCCCGCCGTACGGGGTGTCGTCGACGGACCGGTGCCGGCCGAGGCCCCACTCGCGAAGGTCGCGGATGCGGATGGTCGCGAGCCCCTGCTCCTGGATCCGGCCCGGGATGCTCGCCGCGAGAGGTCCGTCGAACATCGCCGGGAACAGCGTCAGGACGTCGATCTCGAGGGTCATGGCTCGGGTGGCGCCGGGGGCGCCGCCGTGGGCGGTGGTGTCTCCGCTGACCCCGCCGGTTTCCGTGAACGGCGTCGCGGTGCCTTCGGTCGGTCGCGATCGGGCGCCTTGCGCGGTCGAAGGTCGAGCGACTCCGCGTCGACCACGATCTCGCCACGCCGAGGCGCGAAGATCCGGATGAACGCACGGACGGCCGGCAGGTCGAAGTCGGCGACGGTGCCGCCGGCGACCGCGAAGACCTCCGTCTCGCCGACACGGTAGATGTCACGGACCGTCCCAAGGTCGGCGCCGTCGACACCGCGGACGGCGCAGCCGATCACCTCGTGCCAGTAGTACGTGCCACGCGCCAGATCGTCCTCGGGCCGAACGGCCATCTCCAGGTAGGCACCACGCAGCCCGTCCGCAGCATCGCGGCTCGTGACCTCGCGGAACCGGAGCCGCCAGCCCGGACCGTCGGCGATGGCCTCGGCGGACGCGATCGTCAACGGGTGGTCGTCGCCCTCTCGGTACAACACGAGCCCGGGCCGGAAGCGGTCCTCCGGGCGGTCCGTCAGGACCTCCGCGCGAACCGCTCCATGAAGCCCGTGGACGCCCCTGACGAGGGCGACCACGAGCCGTTCTTCTTCCGTCAGAGGATCTCGAGCTGGACCGGCTCGCCGTCGCGGGCGGCCGTCACCTTGAGCAGGGTCCGGAGCGCCTTGGCGACGCTGCCGTTGCGACCGATGACCTTGCCCATGTCGTCCTCGGCGACGTGGAGCTCGATGACGGTCGCACCGTCCTCCTCCACGACCTCGACGGTCACGGCCTCGGGATCATCGACGAGCGACTTCGCGACGTATTCGACCAGGTCTTTTGCTGCCATCGTCGCGACCCCTACTTGGCGGCGGGCAGGATGCCCGCCTGTCGGAAAAGCCGAGCGACGGTGTCGGACGGCTGGGCCCCCTTGTCGAGCCACGCCTTCGCGCGGTCGGCGTCGACGACGAACTCGGTCGGTTCGCTGCGCGGGTTGTAGTGCCCGAGCGTCTCGAGCGAACGCCCGTCGCGGGCGCTTCGACCGTCGGCGACGACGACGCGATAGCTGGGCTGCTTGTGCGCGCCGACGCGCGTCAACCGGATACGGACTGCCATGGGTGCGAGATTCCTCCTTCTGACTGGGACGCTGGGGCGCCTCTTACTGGACGGTGATGTAGAGCGTGGCCTTGCTGAGATCGCCGGAGATCGAGGACCCGAGATACAGCGAGTCGAACGGCTTGAGGAACGGCTCGATCTCGGTCTGGTACTTCTTGTAGCTCGCGGCATCCTTGGACCCGATCGCCTTCTCGTACATCTCACGGATCGTGTCGATCGAGAGATACAGCGCGCTCGTGCCCTTGCCTGCGCGGTCGCTCAGCTTCTTGAACGAGTCGGTCGATGCGAGAGAGTTCGATGAGTTCGTGTCGAGGACGTGCTTGACGAACTCGGGACCGGTCCCGATGACCACGACATCGTCGGTCACGGCGACCGCGATCTCGAGGTGCGAGCCAGCCGGCATGAGCTCCGGCGGGAAGCCGGCCGACGCCTCGCCCGAGAGCTTCGCGACGTCGCCGAGGTCGACCACGGTGATCGTCGTGCCCTGATAGACCTCGTCTCGGATGGTGATGCCCTTCTCGGCACCACCGAGCGCGAGGAACGTCTTGAGCGCGGTCACCAGTCGGCCCGGCGCGTCCTTGTCCGTCGGAGCGACGATGAGGCCGCCCTCGGGCGTCCCGTTCGAGTCGTTGACGACGAGCGCCGTGTCACCGACCCAGCCGAACGCCGCGTCGGGACCGCCGATGAGGCCAAGGCCCTGGTTCACCTGGTCGAGCATCGGCTTGAACTGCGGCTCGGCCGCGTACAGGTCGAGCGCCTGCTTGATCGTCTTGCCGTAGTCGTTCGAGACTGAGGCGAAGACGGCAGTGCCCGGGATGTGCGCTGCGATCGTCGAGGTCCGGTTCTCGGTCGGACCGAGCGCCGTCTGCGGCCGCGGGGCGGTCGCCTCCATCACGATGGCGTCGTTGTCGAACGAGAGCCAGTAGGCGGTCCAGTCGGGAACGAGCTTCAGAAATGAGTCGCTGAGCACCTGCGTCGCCATCGACCCGCCAGCGAAGTCGGACATCGCCTTCTGCGCGTCGTTCGACCAGTCCAGCAGTGGCCGCAACGCGACATACAGGAACCCGACGTGGTCGCCGCTCGCGGAATCGATCGCGGTCTTGGGTCCGGGTTCCTTGGCGAAACCGCCGTTGCCCTTGGTGTCGATCGCCGCCTTGACGGACGCGATGTCGCCGAACACGACGACCTTGCCATCGACGACGGCGTAGGCGTATTCGATCCCAGCCTGGGCCGGGAAGGTCGCCATCGTCGTTCCGCCGTAGGTCACGTCAGTGCGTGCGATCGCGGTCTTCGCGAACGCGGCATCGAACCAGGCTTGCGCTGCGACCGGATCCTTGACCGAGACGAGGGCCAGCGCTCGGATCGACCGAAGCGCGGAGTCGTCGCCACGCGACAGTGACGATGCCGCCGGCAGCGGTCCGACGCCGAACGCGAGCTCGCCCTCGAACCACGACTTGATGTTGCCGGTGTAGGTCTGCTGTCCGTTCGACGCGTCGCGGATCAGGTCGTCGAGGACCTCATCGAGCTTCGAGTCGAGCGACGCCTGGTCGGCGAAGCCCGGGAAGTGCGACAGGAACGAGCCGACGGCCTGCTTCTGGTCGCCTGGGAGGTCGAGCCGGACCTCGCCGTAGACGATCGTGTCCGCCGGGACGTAGCCAAGGACCGTCGCGGTGGACGAGGCACCGGTCAGCAGCGCTGCCGCTGCCGCCGAGACGCCGATGACCAGCGCCACGACCGCGATGGCAGCCGCCCAGCGGAGTCGGCCGCGACGGCGCTTCGGGGCGTCGGACCCGGTGACGACGACCGGCGCCGCGGCCGTCGACCACGCGACGTCGTTCTCGTAGACGGGTGTGCCGCTGGCGTTGTCCGGGCGGCTTGCCGGGGTCAGCGGAGACGTGGGCGCGGCCGGTGTCTCCGGCTGTGCCGGCGTCCGTGTCGCCTCCACGGGCGCGGGTGGGACGACCATCCGCGTGGTCTCGTCGTCTGTACCGCCGCTCCCCGTCGCGGGATCGAGATCGTCCGTCATCGGGAACCCTCCTGGCGGCTCATCGCCTGCCGGTCAACGCGCCGAGAGCGGCACGCTTGCCGCCGCCGGAGAGCTGCTTCATGAGCTTCTGCATCTCGAGGAATTGCTTCACCAGCCGGTTGACGTCCGGCAGCGTCGTGCCCGAGCCTGCGGCGATCCGCCTGCGGCGCGAGCTGTTGAGGATGGTCGGGTCGTGTCGTTCGGAGCGGGTCATGGCCCGGATGATCGCCTCGGTCCGCTTCAGGTCGCCCCGGTCGACGGCCGCCTGCGCCTCGCCGGCGAGGTTGCCCATCCCGGGGATCATCGACATGACCTGGCCGAGCGGACCCATCTTCTGCATCTGCTGCATCGAGTCGAGCATGTCGTCGAGTGTGAAGCCACCCTTGCGGAGCTTCTCCTCGAGCTTGGCCGCCTGCTTCTGATCGACGTGCTCCTGCGCCCGCTCGACCAGGGTGAGGATGTCGCCCATCCCAAGGATCCGGCTGGCGAGCCGGTCGGGGTGGAACACCTCGAGTGCGTCGGTCTTTTCGCCCGTGCCCATGAACTTCACGGGGACGCCGGTGACAGCGGAGATCGAGAGTGCAGCACCGCCGCGCGCATCGCCGTCGATCTTGGTGAGGATGAGCCCCGTGACGGGGACCGCGGCGACGAAGGCCTGGGCGACCGCGACCGCCTCCTGGCCGGTCATCGCGTCGACGACCAAGAGCGTCTCGACAGGGTGGACGGCATCGTTCACCGCTGCGATCTCGGCCATCAGCGCCTCGTCGACGGATAGCCGGCCGGCCGTGTCGAGGATCACGACGTCGCGGACCTGGCGCTTGGCGGCGTCGACGCCGCCACGGACGATATCCACGACCGCGGTGCCGGCCGGGGCCCGATAGACCGGGATGTCGAGGCTCTTGCCGAGGGTCGCAAGCTGGTCCGCGGCAGCAGGACGGTATGGATCGGCGGCGACGAGGAGCGGCCGGCGTCCGAGCTTGACGACGTGCCGGGCGAGCTTCGCGGTCGAGGTCGTCTTGCCGGAACCCTGGAGACCGACCATCGCGACAACCGCTGGGTTGCCCGACAGGCGGAACGTCCGATCCCCCGCTGAGAGCAGCTCGACGAGCTCGTCGTTGACGATCTTGACGACCTGCTGACCCGCCGAGAGGCTGTCGAGCACTTCGTGGCCGATGGCGCGCTCGCGGACGCGCGCGACGAAGTCCTTCACGACCTTGAAGTTGACGTCCGCCTCGAGGAGAGCGAGCCGGACCTCGCGCATGGCGGCATCGACGTCGGCTTCGCTGATCCGGCCACGGCCGGTCAGGTTGCCGAGCGTCTTGCGCAGCCGCTCGCTGAGGGTGTCGAACATGGTCCCGGCAGGACTCCGTGACGGTGGTGGGACCGGATCGGCGTAGGCCGGCCCGGGTGGTACGCGAGTTCTGACGTACCGAAGCAGGCGGAGTGTACCGCAGGGTCGGGCTCCACGCCCTCAGCCGAAGGTCATGCCGAGCGTGCGGGACGGGCCCTATGCTCCGACATCGTGCGCAACCCGTTCCACTCCCCGCTCTGGCGAAACGCCGCGTTCGTCCGCGTCTGGTCGGCGGCCTCGATCTCGATCTTCGGCTCGCTCATCACGAGGATCGCGCTGCCGTTGGTGGCCATCCTGGTGCTGGGCTCCGGGGCGATCGAGGTCGCCCTTCTGCGGGGTCTCGATCTCGGCGTCACGCTCGTCTTCGGGCTCGTCGCAGGCGCCTGGGTGGATCGGCTGCGCCGTCGGCCGGTCCTGATCTGGGCAGACCTTGGCCGGGCGGTCCTTCTCGGTTCCGTGCCGGTCGCGTTCGCGCTCGGCGTCCTCTCGTTCGGCCAGCTTCTCATCGTCACCGGGTTGGCCGCGATCCTGACGACGTTCTTCGACGCCGCCGACATCGCCTACCTGCCCACGATCGTCGAGCGCGACCGACTCGTGGATGCCAACAGCGCGCTCGCCGCCAGTGGCTCCGCTGCCGAATTCATGGCGTTCGGGATCAGCGGCTTCCTCGTCCAGATCCTGACCGCGCCGATCGCCATCGCGGTCGACGCCGTCACCTACCTCGCATCGGCGCTCCTCCTCGGCACGATCCGGCAGCCGGAGCCGCCACCACCCGAGCCCGAGGATCGCGATCCCGTCCTGACCGAGATCCGCGTCGGCCTCGACATCGTTTGGCATTCACCGATCCTTCGCGCCTTCGTCGGTGCCCAGATGGCGCTGGCTGCGCTGTGGGGCGTCTTCGGCGCGACGTTCTTCCTGTTCGTCCTCGACGACCTCAAGCTCGGCCCCGCCGTGCTCGGTCTCGTGGCCGGAGTCGGCGGCGCATCCTCGTTCATCGGTGCGGTCATCGCGTCGCGGACGACCGCGCGCTTCGGCATCGGGCCGGTCGCGATCGGCGCGATGCTGCTCTCGGCGCTCGGGAACGCGTTCATCCCGCTGGCGCCTTCCGGCCTGCCGTTCGTCGCGATCGCATGCCTCGTCGCGCAGCAGCTCATCGCCGACTCCGCTGTCACGGTCTATGACATCAACGAGGTCTCGGTCCGCCAGACCCTCGTCCACGACCGGGCGCTCGGGCGCGTCACCTCGACCTTCAAGGTCGCGGCCATCCTCGCCCAGCTCGTCGCCACGATCGGCGCGGGCGTCCTGGCCGAGGCGATCGGATTGCGGGCGACGGCATGGCTCGCGCCCATCGGGGGTCTGGTCGCGGCGGCGATCCTGTGGCTGTCGCCCGTGCGTGGTCTGTTGGTGCTGCCGCCGTCCGTCGGGGAGGCGCCGCCGCTCGATCCTCTCGCGATCGCGGTTGCGCTCGAGATGGACCAGCCGCCCGGCGCTTAGGCGCGCTTCGGACGCTATCTACGCGAACAGCGCCGCCACGAATGCGTCGGGGTCGAACGGGATGAGATCGCCGGCCGACTCACCGACGCCGACGAATCGGACGGGCACCTTGAGCGCGTCCTCGATGGCGAAGACGATACCGCCCTTGGCGGTCGAATCGAGCTTGGTGAGGACGATCCCCGTCAGCCCGACGGCCTCGTGGAACGCCTTTGCCTGGCTGAGGCCGTTCTGGCCGGTCGTGGCATCGAGAACGAAGATCGTCTCCGGTTGTGCATCGGGCAGACGCTTGTCGATCACGCGGCGGACCTTCGATAGCTCGTCCATCAGGTTCGACTTGGTGTGGAGCCGACCGGCGGTGTCGGCGATGACGAGGTCCGCGCCGCGCGCGACGGCCGCATCGAGGGCGTCGTAGACCACCGCGCCCGGGTCCGCGCCCGGAGCGTGGGCGACCATCGGCACCTTGGCGCGGTCCGCCCAGATCCGCAGCTGGTCGATGGCCGCGGCCCGGAACGTGTCGGCCGCGGCGAGGATGACCGACCGGCCCTCGGACGCGTAGCGGCTGGCGAGCTTGCCGATCGTCGTCGTCTTGCCGGTCCCGTTGACACCGACGACGAGGATGACGGCAGGGCCGCCCGCGACGGCAGACCGCGGGCTCCAGTCAAGCTCGCGCGGGACCAGCAACGCTGCGAGCTCGGCACGGATGGCGGCTTCGGCGCCGCCCGCGTCGCGTCGCTTTCGGGCGCGCTCGACGAGGTCGATCGCGAGCGCGGCGCCCACGTCACCGGCGATGAGCGTCTCTTCGACGTCGTCCCACGACGGGCCTTCGCCGGTCCCTGTGCCGAGGAACGTCCGCAGGCGCGACATGAAGCCACCGCGGGTCCGCTCCAACCCGACCTCGAGGGCGGCCTCGGTCTCGGCCGGCGTCTCGGGGATCGTGTCGTGGACGGGGTCGGCCCACGATGGAGTCGGCGCCGGCTCGACGGGGACCGGCGCCGGGATGTCGATCGTCATCATCGGACGGGGCTCGGCCTCGAACGGGAGCAGCGGGTCCGTCTCGGGCAGCGGTTCGACCGGCGTGCCGTCGTCGAGGACGCCGAAGTCCGCGGGATCGGGCTCCCAGTCGGGGTCGACCAGCGAGGGATCGACCGGCTCGTCGACCTCGGGCGTGGGCGGTTCGTCGCGGTGGCGTCGCCAGAAGGGCACGCGCGAAGCCTAACCGGCGACCGCGGAGGTGTCCCGATCGCGGGCGAGGGCCTGCGCCTCCTCGAGACGAAGGCTGATGACCCGACTGACGGAATCGTCCCCGACGGTGACGCCGTAGAGGGCGTCCGCCGCCTCGATCGTGCCCCGGTTGTGAGTGATGACGATGAACTGCGTCTGGTCGGCGAGACTCCGGAGCGCGTCGGCGAACCGGCCGATGTTCGCTTCGTCGAGCGCGGCGTCGACCTCGTCGAGGACGCAGAACGGGACAGGCCGGACCTCGAGCATCGCGAAGAGGAGCGCGACGGCGGTCAGGGCTCGCTCCCCACCCGACAGCATCGCGAGCGCCTGCGGCTTCTTGCCTGGTGGCCGCGCCACGATCTCGATCCCGGTCGACCCGAGGTCGGATGGATCGGTCAGCGACAGCCGTGCGAACCCGCCACCGAATAGTTGCTCGAAGCGGCTCGCGAAGGCGGCCTCGAGCGCCTGGAAGGTCGTCCGGAATCTGTCCGCGATGAGTGTGTCGAGTTCCGCGATGAGCTCGCGTGTCCGGATGATCGCCGTGCGTAGGTCCGACGCCTGCGTCTCGAGCGTCTCAAGCCGTGCCTTCACCTCGCTGTACTCGTCGACCGCGTACGGGTTGACGGCACCGAGCTCGTGGAACCTGCGTCGCAACTGGCCGAGTCGCGACGGGCTCGGCGGTGGCGCGTCCGGCTGGGTCGCGGTCCAGATCGGGGTGACGAGGGCGAGGGCGGCCTCGAGCGCCAGGGCTTCGTCCGACAGGACCTCGTCCGTGTCGGCGGCAGGGTTGTCGTCGACGGGTGGTATCGCCCGGACGACGGGCTCGACCCGAGACACTTCCCCGAGCCGCGTGATCGCTAGGTCGCCGAGTCCCGCGAGTTCGACGACGATCCCCTCGTGGAGGCCCTCCAGCACGAGGCGTGCCTCGAGCGCGGTGTGGTCTGCCGCCCGGAGACGAGCGTCCGCCGCGCGCAGCCGCTCACGGGCCGCGCTCGCCTCGCGCTCGGCGGCGGCCAGTCGGTCGCGGTCGGCGGCGTCCGCGGCATGAACCTCATCGAGCGCCGCTCGCGCGTCCACCTCCGCTGCCGCTGTCGTCGCGAGCGCAGCGCGCAACGCGTCACGCTGCTCGGTGAGCACCCGCTGTCGGTCGCCATGGGATGCGATGTCACGTTCGGCGCGCGCCATCCGCTCCTCGGCGATGAGCGTCGACGCCTCCGCGCGGGCGCGCCGGTTCTCGGCGTCGCGCCGGGCGGCCTCCCGAGTCGCTGCGTCGCCGGCGAGCCGGTCCCGGCGGGCGCGCAGCTCTGCGGCCCGTTTCTCCCAGGCGGCGAGCGCCGCGCCGTCGGTCGTCGCGTCCTCGTCGCCGGCGGGCGTGTCCGTGCTGCCGGCCGCGTCGGGTGCGCCTGATCCGTCCGGTCCGAAGGCGGCGACGGCCGCCCGTGCGCGCTCGAGCTCGCCGGTCGATCGCTCGGCCTGCGCTTCGTGCCACGCGGTTTCACGGACGACGGTCTCGAGCTGCCGAGCCGCGACGCGCTCGGCTTCCTCGGCGGCCCGTCGTGCACCGGCCGTCCGGCTCTCCTCCGCACGCGCGGCGTCCAGGGCATCGGCGGCAGCCTTCACTTCAGCCGCGAGTCCGACGGCAGTCGCGCGTCGCTCCGCGATCTCGACGTCGGCGGCGGCGAGGTCGGTCATCAGACGCGCGATCTCGGCGCGCCGTTCGAGGATCGAATCGCCCGCCCCGAGGATCACCCCGAGCTCGGTGACGACGGCGGTCCCGTCACGCGTGGCGATCGTCCAGCCCGGCGGGAGGCTCGACTGCATCGCGACGCATCCCGCGAGATCGGGCAGCCAGGCCGCCCGAGCGAGCAGCCGTCGGGCCGCACCCGTCGTGTCGCGGCGGACCGCAGCGTCGAGCGTTCCGCCGCCACCGGCCGACAGCGCGTCACGGAAACGACGCTCCACGGCGTCAGGCGCACCGGCCGTGTCCATCGCGCGCTCGGCGACCACCAGCGTCCCGCGTTCGGCCGCAAGCGAACCGACGGCGTCCGCGGGGACAACGTAGGCCCGGGTCATCGCGGCGAGCGTCGCCTCGGCCGCGGCTCGGAGTGACGGATCGATCGCCAGGTCTTCGTCGAGGCGCCGGCCGCCGACGCGCCGCGCCGCCCTCGCGATCCCGCGAGCCTCGTCCTCGGTGAGCCGCGCCTCGAGGCCGTCGAGCTCGGCCCGGGCAGCAGCGCCCCGGGCGCTCGCCGCAACCGCGCGCTCGTGGGCCGCCGCGTGTGCGGCTTCTGTCCGGTCGGCGGCCTCGCGGGCAGTCTCCAGGTCGGCCGTCGCGCGGCCCTGTGCATCGATCGCATCCGCGAGTGCGGTCCTGGCGATCTCGAGCTCGGCCTCCAGCGTGATGCGCCGATCCCTGCTCTCTGCGGCTTCACGCGACTCCTCGGCGGCGCGACGTGCAGTTTCCGCGAGCCGCCGGCGGGCCGTGTCCCGCTCCGCCTCGCGGGTGGCAGCAGCGCGGCGAAGTGCGGCCATCTCCTCCCCCTGGGCCTGCTTCGCGCCGCGCAGCGTCCCGAGCTCCGTCAGTGCGTCCGCGAGCTCGCGCTCAGCCTCCCGGACGGCGTCGTCGAGCTGGAGATCGGGCCCCGGCATCGGTGTCGCAAGAGCGCGTCGGCCTGCGACGATCTCAGCCTCGGCCGCGGAGCGCTCGTCGAGCGCCCGCTGGCTGTCACGCGCCAATGCCTCGAGCTCAGAAGCAAGGCGGGCATCACGCAACTGCGCGTCGGTCGCGGCGGCGCGGGCTGCGTCATGTGCCTCACGCCGCTCGCGCTCCACTCGCGCTCGCTCGCCGAGCTCGGATGTGAGGGCCGCGGCCGTCCCTTCGGCATGTGTCAGTTCCGCCATCGCGGCATCGACCCCCGCCGCAGCAACGGCGCGATCCGCGTCGCCGACAGCCAGCCGCGCGGCGGCATCGTGCCAGCGCGCATGCATCGCGTGGAGCAGCGCGCTGATCAGCTCGTCCGCGGTCGTCTCGCGGGTCGCCTGCTGTTCGGCCTGCGCCGCGAGCCGCCGCGCCTGGGGCCGGAGCTCGCCAAGGATGTCTTCCGCGCGTGCGAGGTTCGCCTCGGACTCGGCCAGCTGCTCCTCCGCTCGCCGCCGACGCCGCTCGTGCCGCCTCACGCCGGCGACCTCCTCGAACAACGGACGCCGCTCCTCCGGGCGGAGCGCCAGCGCCTGGTCGACCATCCCCTGCCCGATGAACAGGAATGCGTTGTCCGCGAGGTGCGCCGAATCCAGGAGGTCGACGAGATCGCGCAGCCGGATCCGGCTCTTGTTGAGCAGGTAGTCGTTCTCGCCGGATCGATACAGGCGCCGTCCCAGCTCGAGGACGCCGAACTCGACCGGGAGCAGGCCATCGGCGTTGTCGAGGACGAGAGTCACGTCGGCCATTCCCTGTGCGGCCCGCTTCTCCGAGCCCGCCCAGATGACGTCCTCCGCCTTCCTCGAACGGAGTGCACGACCCTGTTCGCCGAGGGCCCACCGGAGCGCGTCGGCGAGGTTGCTCTTGCCAGAGCCGTTGGGCCCCACGACCGCGCTGATGCCGGGACCGAATTCGACGCTCGTCCGCTCGGCGAAGGACTTGAATCCCTGGAGGCGGAGCGCGAGCAGGCGCGGCTCGGCCGAGCGATCGAGGAGCGTCACGTCGCCTCGCCGTCCGGCGCGACGCCGGGACCGCCGTCCGCGGATCGCATGCCGTCGAGCGCCTGGGCGGCGGCGGCGGTCTCTGCCGCTCGTCGCGACGGACCCTCACCCCGACCGAGGAGCTCGCCGTCGATCCACACCTCGATCCGGAATGACTTCTCGTGGTCCGGTCCGGTCGCGTCGACCAGCCGGTAGCTGGGCCGATCGCCGGTCGTCCGCTGGGTGACCTCCTGGAGCCTGCTCTTGGGGCTTTTCAGCGCGCCGATCGGAGCTTCGGCCGACAGCTCGGGGTCGGCGAGCGCGACGATCCATTCCTGGGTCGGCCCGAACCCGAGATCGAGATAGAGCGCACCCGCGACCGCCTCGAACGCCGACGCGAGCAGCGACGGCCTCCGGCGACCGCTGCGCGCTGCCTCGCCCTCGCCGAGGAGCAGATGCGGCCCGAGGTCGATGCGGGCGGCGAGCCTCGTCAGCCCCGCCGTCGAGACGATCGCGGCCCGCCGGGCGCTCAGATATCCCTCGTCGTCACTCGGGTGTCGCGTGTACAGCGCCTCCGAGATCGCCAGGTTCACCACGGCATCACCGAGGAACTCGAGACGTTCGTTGTGACCCGCGGCGGCGTCGGGGTGTTCGTGGTACCAGCTCGAATGCACGAGCGCCTGCTCGAGCAGGTCGAGATCCCGAACCGGCAGGCCGATCCTCTCCGCGAAGGCTTCGGCTGGACGCACGTCGCCGTCGTCGGGCGGGCGTCCTGACAGGTGGCTAGGAGGAGTGCTCGTCGATGTAATCGACGGCGTCCTGGACCGTGCGGATCTTCTCCGCATCCTCGTCCGAGATCTCCGTCCCGAACTCCTCTTCGAGGCTCATGATGAGCTCGACCAGGTCGAGCGAGTCAGCGTTCAGGTCGTCGACGAACGACGCCTCGGGCTTGACCTCATCCTCGTCGGCGCCGAGCTGCTCGACGACGATCTTCTTGAGGCGCTCGTACGTTGTTGCCACTGACTCCCTCCTCGGAGTTGGGTGATGGTGCCGTCGGCCGGGTGCCGCTGGTCTCCGCTGCGATGTTCCCGAGGACGCCGTTCATGAGGCGTCGCATCGGTTCTCCACTGTATGTGCGCGCCAGCTCGACCCACTCGGCGATGGCCACCCGGGCCGGCGTGGCCGAGTGTAGCACCTCGGATATGGCGCAACGGAGCAGCGCACGGTCCATCCGGGCGAGCGCGGTGACCGGGTAACGGGGCGCCAGACGGGCGATCTCGGCGTCGATCTGATGGCGATGCGCGATCTCCGCGGCGACGACTTCGCGAGCCAGCGACGCAGCCGTCGGGTCACGCTCCTCCTCGGCGAGGTGACGCTCGAGGACGGTGTCCGCGGTCCTCTGTCCGAAGTCCGCCTCGAAGACGGCGGCGAGGGCCAGCCGGCGACCGGTCCGCCGGCCGCGGACCCGGTCAGCCCCCGACGCCATCGACCAGGACGGTGACCGTCCCGAGCTCGAGCCCGAGCAGGCGCTCGATGGTCGCCGCGACGGTGCTCCGGACCTGTGCTGCGAGCGGTCGGATGGGCTGTCCAGGCCGAGCGACCACCCAGACCCGGACGAGCACGCGCTCATCGCGGATGCGGACCGAGACCGCCGGTCCGCCGAGCCAGCGGCGCCAGGGCGGACCGCCGCGTCCGACGCGGGCGACCCCCGGCACCTCGAGCGCTGCGAGCGAGACGAGCTCGCCGATGACGGACTTCCCGACGGTCACCTCGGGTCCCGTCACGTCGAGACTCCCGCCCGGGTCCCCGTCCCGAGCGACTCGGCGATGAGTGCGGGGACGCGTGTCGAGGCCATGATCGCGGCCTCGTCGCAGGCGTACGTGATCATGCGGCGACGGGCACGCCCGTGGGTGATGATGACCGTGCCGCGGACGCCGAGCAGCGGTGACCCGCCGACCTTCTCGTAGTCGAACACGCCCCGGATCCGGTCGATCCCGGGGCGCATCGCGAGGTAGCCGAGACGGCCGCGCGCGGACCCTTCGAACTCCGCTCGCCACAGGTCGAAGATGAACGCCGACAGCCCCTCGAAGAACTTGATGACGACGTTGCCGAGGACGGCATCGCAGACGACGACATCGGCGGCGTGGGTCGTCAGGTCCTTGCCCTCGACGTTCCCGGTGAAGTTGAGGTCGGTCGCGTCCAACAGCTCGGTCGCTCGGGCGATCCGGGCGTCGCCCTTGCCCTTCTCCTCCCCGATCGACAGCAGCGCGACGCGCGGGCGCGTGACGCCCATGACGCGCTCGGCGAAGATCGCGCCCATCTGGCCGTATTGGACGAGGTTCTCGGGCGTCGAGTCCGGGTTAGCGCCGATGTCGAGGAGGACCATCGGCCCGCTCGAGGTGATCATCTGGACGGCAAGCGCCGGCCGGTCCACACCCGACAGGCGTCCGAGACGCAGCACGGCGGCGGCCATCCCGGCTCCCGTGTGGCCGGCGGTGACGACCGCATCTGCCTCACCGCGTTTGACCAGATCGACCGCCACGAGGATCGACGAATCCTTCTTCTCGCGAAGCGCGAGTGCCGGGTGCTCGTCCATCTCGACCACTTCGCTCGCGGCGACGATCGTGACATTCGAGGGAAGCGTCCCGGCGATCGGGGTGATCACGGCCTCGTCGCCCACGAGGATGAGGACATCCTCGGGATGCGCGCGGGCGTGATCGAGTGCGCCCGGGACGATCTCCGAGGGTCCATGGTCGCCGCCCATCGCGTCGACCGCGACGCGGACCCCGGCGCGATCCTGCTCGGCCGGGCGGGGTCCGGGCTGCGTCACCGCGTCAGCGGGCGGCGTCGTCGGGTCGTGAGGCCGGCTTCATCTCGACGGCGAGGCGGCCCTGGTAGTAGCCGCAGTTCGGACAGACGTGGTGCGGCAGCTTCATCTCGTGGCAGTGCGAGCACTCCTCGAGCGTCGGCACGCTGATCGCGAGGTGGGCGCGGCGCTCGCCCTGGCGGGCATGCGAGACGCGTCGCTTGGGTACACCCATGAGGTTGACGGGCTCCTTCGGTCATCGCACGACGCGATGCGCCGGCTGGTGCTGGATCGTGTGGTCGCGGGACCTCGCGCGAGGTCGTCGGACCGACGGCGGAGTCTAGCGCGAATCGACCTTCGGTGTCAGCCGTCGTCCACGATGAACCCGCGGAGCGCCTCGAGCCGCGGGTCGATCGTATCGTCCGGGTGATCGTGGTCGCCCTCCTCGAGGCGTTCGCCGCAGACGACGCACAGCCCGGGGCAGTCTGGGCGGCACAGCGGAGCGATCGGCTCGGCGAGCTGGATGGCCTCTCGGACCGGCGTCTCGAGGTCGAGCTCGTGGTGGTCGGTCAGCCGCGAGGTGTCCCGCTCGTCGTCGGTCGGCAACGGCCGCCCCGTCGCGAGGTCGAGGGTCGGCAGGAATTCCTCCTCGATCCGGACATCCACCGGGACCGCGATGTCACGGAGACACCGACTGCACTGCTGGGCGATCGCGGTCGCCAGCGTCGCGGTCGCGATGATGCCGCGGTTCGTCCGCAGCAGACGGACCCGGCCGGAGATCGGCGCGGCGAGCTCCAGGTCCTCACCGAGATCGATGCGGACGTCATCGACCTCGATGGTCCGGTCTGCGCCGGCAGCGTCCCCGAGGAGACCGGCGACGTTCCAGGTGAGCGGCGCGTCGGCCGGACGAGCCGCGGTCACCGACCGGGCGTGGACGGCTCCGCTGCCTCGTCCCAGCGGTCGGCGGTGCCATCGGTCGACGCGCCGCTGTCGTCGGCCTCGATCGCTGCCCGTCGCTCGTCGAGCATCGCGATGCCCTTCTTGATGCTTTGCAGGGTCTTGACCACGTCGTCCTCGAGACCGACGAGGACGCTGACGGCATATTCGTCCGCACCACGCCGGATGTCGTCCGCGTCGCGATGCGCGTCGCCGATGATCTCGCGGCTGTGCGACTCGGCAGCCTTGGTCAGGCCTCGCTCGCCGATCAGGAAGGTCGCCTGCTCCTGGGCGCGGCCGACGATCCGCTCGGCCTCCTCCTGCGCTTTGTCGATGATCCGCTCGCCCTCGGAGTTGATCCGCTTGGCCGCACGGACCTCCTCGGGGACAGCGACGCGAAGCTCGTCGATGAGACCGAGAGCCGCATTCTGGTCGACGACGACGTTCGTCGTGAGCGGCAGCTTCTTGCCATTGGCGATCAGGGACTCGAGGCGCTCGACGAGGAAGATGATGTCGATCGGAGTGTCCTCCCAGCTGCCGGTGTCGGCGTTCGCGTCGCGCAGGCTGACTGCAAGTATGGCACGCCCGGGACGACTGTCAGCGACCCCGCGGCGCCTCGGCGAGGGCCGTCCGAGCGGGCGCTGGGATCATCGACGAGACGTCGCCACCGAAGCTCGCGATCTCCTTGACGAGGCTCGAGCTGACGTACCCGTTCTCGACCGAGGTCATGAAGAAGACAGTGTCCACGTCGGGCGCCAGGACCCGGTTGTTGTGCGCCAGTTGCATCTCGCTCTCGAAGTCGCTGATGGCGCGGAGGCCGCGGACGATCGCAGTCGCGCGGTGCGTTTGGCAGAAGTCGACCGTGAGGCCGTCGAAGCCTTCGACGCGGACGGCGGCGAGCCGGCCACTTCCCTGGGCTTCCGCGAGGGCCGCTCGGATGACGTCGATGCGTGTCTCGACGGGGAGAAGAGGCGTCTTCCGGGGGTTCGCGAGGACACCGATGATGACGGTGTCGAACACCGCGGTCGCGCGCTCGACGATGTCGAGATGGCCGTTCGTGATCGGGTCGAACGAGCCCGGATAGACCGCGATCGTGTTCATCGATCCTCCTGCCGTCGGTAGAACGTCAGCATCGTCTCGCCGAAGCGGCGCTCGCGCTCGGATGCTAGCAGTCCGACCTCGGCCGGCGGCGGGTCGCGCCAGAAGTTCTTGGCGACGACGCGACCACCCGGCGGGACGTGCGCGGCGACCGCCTCGAGGGCGTTGATGAGCAGCTCCCGCTCGGCGTACGGCGGGTCGAGGACGACGACGTGGAACGGGCCGGCGGCGACGGCGTCAGGTCCGCGCAGCCAGGCCGCGGCGTCCGCCCGGATGACCCGCGCTCGGTCCGACACGTGCGCCCGTTCCAGATTGGCGGCGATGACCGCGACCGCTCCCTTGTCCCGTTCGACGAACGTCGCCCGGGCAGCGCCACGCGAGAGTGCCTCGATCCCGGCCGCGCCCGAGCCTGCGAAGAGATCCAGCACGTTGGCGCCGGGGAGGTCTGGCTCGAGGATCGCGAACAGCGTCTGCTTGACGCGGTCGCCGAACGGCCGCGTCCCGGGGCCAGGAGCCGCCAGCCGGATCCCACGCGCGGACCCGGCGATCACCCGGCCACCGTCGGCCGTCACGCGCCGCTCGCGGGTTCGCCCGCCGCGACGCGACGCAGCCAGCCCTCTTGTAGTTCGCGGCTGAGAGCGGGCCGCGGCGGGTCGTACCGGCCCGCCCCGTCAAGGAGTGACTCGGCGTGCGTCCGCGCGCGCACGGCGAGCTCGCGGTGCTCGGGCACCTGGAGCGAGGCGATCCGGAGGCGCGGGAATCCGCTCTGGGCGAGGCCGAGGACGTCGCCTTCCTTGCGCAGCTCGAAGTCCTTCTCCGCCAGCGCGAAGCCGTCGCGCGTCTCGGCCACGGCCTGCAGCCGCGCCTGCGCGATCTCGTCGGTCGTGTCCGAGACGAGCACGCAGAACGACTCGATCGACCCACGGCCGACGCGGCCACGCAACTGGTGCAGTTGCGCGAGACCGAACCGGTCGGCGTCCTCGATCACCATCATCGTCGCGGCTGGGACGTCAACGCCGACCTCGACGACGGTCGTTCCCACCAGAACGTCGAGCTCGCCGTCGCGGAACCGGGTCATCTCGGCGTCGCGCTCGGCCGGTTTGAGGCGACCGTGGACCATCCCGACGCGCACCGGATCCAGGAGCGCCGAGAGCCGGACCGCCTCGCTTTCTGCCGCGACGGCGCCATCAGCCTCGTCGGCTCCTTCCTCGATGAGCGGCACGACGACGAAGGTGCGATGCCCTGCGGACGCCTCTTCGCGGACCTTGCGCCACGTTCCGTCGAGATCGGACGACTTGCGGATCCCCGTCCGGATCGGGACCCGGCCCGCAGGCGGCGTGCGGAGGTCGGAGACGTCGAGGTCTGCGTAGAGCACCTGCCCGAGCGTCCTCGGGATCGGCGTCGCGGTCATCAGCAGGACATGCGGCGAGCGCCCGCCGGCTTTCGCCTCGAGCGCGCCACGCTGGTCCACCCCGAAGCGGTGTTGCTCGTCGATGACAACGAGGCCGAGATTCGCGAAGGTGACCGCGTCCTGGATCAGCGCGTGCGTTCCGACGACGACGCCTGCCTGTCCCGACGCGATGGCTTCGAGCGCCTTGGCCTTGACGTCGGCCTTGAGCGAGCCGGTGAGCAACGTCACACCGAGTCCGACGCCTTCGAGCAGAGCCGCGACCGTCTCGAGGTGCTGACGCGCGAGAAGGTCGGTGGGCGCGAGAAGAGCTCCCTGGAACCCGGCCTTCGCCGCTGCCGCGAGCGCGTACGCCGCGACCGCGGTCTTGCCAGATCCGACGTCGCCCTGGAGGAGACGCAGCATCGGCGTCGGCCGGGCGAGCTCGTCGCGGACGGCATCGATCGCGGTGATCTGGTCCGCCGTGAAGTCGACCGGCTCGCCGACCCTTGCGCCGATCGCACCCACGACCGCTCCCCGGATCGCATCATCGCTGGTGTCGTCCACGCTGATCTCCGGCGCGGCATCGCGGACGCGCTGACGGCGCCGCGCCACCATCCCGAGCTGGAGAGCGAGCAGCTCGTCGAATGCGAGTCGTCGCAGGGCCGCGTCACGAGCCGGGAACGACGCCGGGAAGTGGGCCTCCTCGATCGCGCGGGCGATGGGGACGAGTTCCTCGGCGGCGGCGATCTCGGCCGGCAGATATTCCGGGTATGCATATCCCGCCTTGTCGAGCGCCTCGCGCATCGCCGTCCGGAGGCGGATGGCGGTCAGCCCCGCCGTCAGCGGGTAGACGGGCACGATCCGACCGGTGTGCAGCAGCTCGTTCTCCGTGATCTCGCCGGCGAGCACCTGGAATTCCGGGTTGTCGAGCGTCAGGCGGCGCCCGAAGTGTTTGAGCTTCCCGGACACCGCGACGGTCGCGCCAGGATGGAGCCTGCGCTCGATGAAACGTCGGCCGAACCAGGTGGCGTCGATACCGCCGGTCTCGTCCTCGAGCCGGGCGATCGTCCGCTGGGTGCGCCCGCGGAACCCCGGCTCCACGCGCACGGCGCTCACGGTCGCGACGGCCGAGATGACGTCGCCATCGCCGACCATGAGGAGGTCGCCGAGCTTGCGCATCTCGCGGAGGTCGTCGTATCTGCGCGGCAGGTGGAACAGCAGGTCACGGACGTAGTAGAGATCGAGCTTCCGACCGGCCCGCTGCAGCGCGGCGCCGGCGGCAAGGCCCGACCGCGCGAGCGGCGTCGCGAGAAGCTCGACCGGGTCGGTCGTGACGGGGGGCGGGAGCGGGCGCGTCGCCTTGGCCACCTCTACTCGGCTGCGATCAGGTACCGGTAGAACGGCTGCCCGCCGTGACGGACCTCCACCTCGATGCCCGGCGTCACTGCGCCGATCCGCCGCGCCATCGCTTCCGCCTCGGCGAGGTCCGCTCCGTCACCGTAGAAGAGCGTCAGCAGCTCGTAGCCGGGCGTGAGGGCGGCGACCCCGGCGAGGACCACGGTCTCGCGGTCCGGGCCCGCGGCGACAAGGCCGTCGTCGGGGTCGAGCGCGATCGTCTGGCCCCGCTTCACTTTTCGTCCGCCGATCCTCGCGTCGCGTACCGCCTCGGTCACGACGAGGGACTGGATCGACCGGGCGGCCTCGGTCATCGGCTCGGAGTTGGCGGTCGCGTCGAGGGTCGGGTCGAGCGCGAGGAGCGCAGCGAACCCTTCGGCAGCGTTGCGGGTCGGGACGACGACGACCGGGCGATCGGCCATCCCCATGCATTGACGCGCTGCGAGGATCACGTTCGGATTGTTGGGGAGCACGATGACCTGCCGGGCGTCGACGCCGTTGATCGCGGCGAGCAGCTCGCCTGTGCTCGGGTTCGCGGTCTGGCCGCCCTGGACGACCGCCGCCACCCCGAAGTCGCGAAAGATCGCTGCGAGTCCATCGCCGGCGACCACGGCCACGACCGCGAGAGCCGGTGCCTCTGCCGTCCGGGCGATCGGGACGCGTTGCTTCACGGCCGGATCTGGCGCTGGAGCCGCGCCGGTGAACTCGGCCGC
>JBJMNA010000297.1:0-8177 GCA_045804485.1 Chloroflexota bacterium | reverse complement strand
CTCGCGCTTCGTGACGTCGATCTCCTTCAGCGCCTCGATCGTCATCGTCGTCAGCGGCACCTCGTGCACCTGGTACTCGGCGAGCGATCCGTCGTCGAGCGGGTTCGCCGTGTAGCCGGCCTTGTCGAGGTTCCGTTCGGTGAACGCGTCCTTGTTCACGATGAGCGCGCCGCCCGCCGGCAGGTCGCCGATGTTGGTCTTGAGTGCCGCCGGGTTCATCGCCACGAGGACGTCGGGCTGGTCGCCCGGCGTGTGGATGTCCGAGGACGAGAAGCTGATCTGGAAGCCGGAGACACCCGGCAGCGACCCCGCGGGCGCCCGGATCTCGGCCGGAAAGTCCGGCAGTGTGCTGATGTCGTTGCCGAAGACCGCCGCGGTCCGCGTGAACTGCGTTCCCGTCAGCTGCATCCCGTCGCCCGAGTCGCCGGCGAACCGGATGGTGACCCGCTCGAGTTCCTGGACGTCGGGCCCGAGCTCTTCCGTCGTGACTGTCACGCGCCTTCCGGCTCCTTCATGCGCTGGTGCGTTCGCGGCGGAAGGTTGAGGAGCTCCTCCGGAAACGACTCGGCGAGGTATTTGATGATGTCGGCCTGGCGGACCACGCCCACCAGGTGACGGCCCGCGTCCACGATCGGGACATTGCGGTACCGGCCGGTCTGCATCAGGGCGATCGCGTCGCCGATCGTCTGGTCGAGGTCGAGCGTCTTCGGCTCGGTCGTCATCAGGGTCTCGACCGGCTGGTCGAGGTCGACCTTGCCGGCGATGATCCGACCGAAGATGTCGCGCTCGGTGAGGACGCCGACGAGCCGCCCGTCCGCGTCGCAGACGAAGACGGAATCGCCGGTTCCCGTCTGCTGGATGGCGTGCACGCAGTCCGACAACAGGGTCCCGGGCGGGACGGTCACCGGCTGGCGTCGGCTGAGCACGCCCAGCCGTTCCTCCGCGAGTGACGGCACACGCCGAACGACGGCGGCCTCGGTCAGATCAGTCACGAAGAAAGTCTATCCCCGTTCGCATGTAACGGCCCATCAGCCCGACCGTCATGATGTTCGGGGGCACGAGGGATGCCGGGGACAGCCGGCAGGAGGATCGACATGGCCCGCACGAACGCACCCGGCCGATGGATCATGGTCGCCGCCCTCGCGCTCGGGACGATGCTCGTCGCAGCGGCCTGCGGCGGCGCACCGAGCGCCGTGGTCGCATCGCTCCCGGCGTCCGGGGCGCCTTCCGTCGTCGCCGCCACGCCGACGGCCGTCCCTTCGCCGAGTCCGAGTCCCGTTGACGTCGCCGCCATCTTCAAGAAGACGATCACCGACCCGAAGTTCAGTGCCAAGGCGGACATCTCGGGGACGATGAGCGTCGGTCCGATCGACGGGACGATCAGCGGGAAAGGCGCCTTCGGCGGTCGCGATTCGAGCATGGATCTGGTCATCGACCTCGACGTCGTGAAGCAATCGACGTCCCAGATCACGGTCGGCGACAAGAAGTGGACGAAGAAGGACCCCGGTCCATGGCTCCTGGACCCAAACGGCGCGACTCCGTCGTCCAGCTTGTCGGTCGGGAAGATCCTCCAGTCCCTCGTCGACGTCAGCGATCTCGGCGTCGTCACCAAGAACGGCCGATCACTCCACCACCTGAAGGTCGCCGGCGCAGACGCCGTCTCGGGCGCCATGTTCGGGCTCGACCCGACCGCGACGAAGGACGCCGACTTCTCACTTGAGCTGTATGCCGACGCCGCCGGCGTCCCCGCGGTCATGTCAATGTCCGGCTCATGGACGCAGGTCGGCGGCGACAAGGAGCTGCCGGCGACGATGGCGTTCGACATCACCTTCAAGAACGTCGGCGCGCCGCAGACGATCACGCCGCCGAGCGACGTCTGGGTGGTCTACACGTCGAAAGCCAAGGGCTATTCGATGGCGCATCCGGCAGATTGGACGGTCACGCCGGGCAAGAGCGAGGACACCTACGCCGTCGACGGCCAGGGCTATGTCTACGTCGCGACGACGTCCTACAAGGGCTCGACAGCCAAGTTCGCGGCAGACCTCAAGGCGACCTACAAGAAGCCATTCAAGGGTGAGCCGGCCTCTACGACACCCAAGCAGCTCGGCGGCGTCCCGGCAGTCCGGCTGATCTACCAGTTCACGCGCGACTCGGGCGGGGCCGTGACCGTCGCCGACGACGTGGTCAGCCGCGACGGCACCGGCTGGGAGGTCTACGTGGCCACCGGCGGCGGGCAGGAGGACATCGACATCTTCGACACCTTCGTCTCGACGTTCACCTTCACCGAGTGATCGCAGCGGCGGCGAACCGACCCTCATGGATCGTCGCCGCGCATCGGGGATCGCGCTCGTCCTCGTCTCGGCTGCGGCGTTCGGGTCCGGGTCGCTGTTCGCGCAGCCGGTGTATGCGGCGGGCGTCGACTGGCTGACGTTGTCGGCGTGGCGGTTCCTCTTCGGAGCCGGGCTGACGTGGGTGTTCCTGCTCGTCTCGGCGGACCGGAGGTCGGCGCTCCGCTCGCAGCCGCGTGGCGCCGTCCTCGCGGGTATCGCGCTTGGTGTGATGTACGTCGGCAATTCCGGCACGTACTACGCGGCCCTCGAGACGGTCTCTCCGTCCCTCGCGGCGCTCGTCGTCTACCTCTACCCGGCCATCGTCGCGGTTCTGTCGATCCGGTTCGCACACCGGCTCCAAGGAAGACGGGCATGGATCGCGCTCGGCATCGCGCTCATCGGCGTCGTCCTCGCGGTCGGCGGCATCGACCCCAACCACGCACCACCCGTCAGCGGTCTCGCGCTCGCGTTCGCGTCGTGCTTCATCTATGCCGTGTGGGTCATCCTCGCGGCGCGGATCTCTGGCGAGCGCCGCGAGGCGGTCGCGGACGCGAGCGGGCAGGCAGGCTCGGCGACGGCGGCCGTGGCGATCATCATGAGCGCGACGGCGTCGGTCTACTGGTTCGCGGCCCTCGTCACCGGGCGACCGGTGCTGCCGATGCAGATCCCGGTGGGCGCCTGGCTCGGCCTGTTCGGGGTCGGTGTCGGCGCCACCTTCATCGCGATCCAGACGTTCTACGCCGGCGCGCAGCGGGTCGGTGCCGCGCAGGCGTCGCTGATCAGCACCGCCGAGCCGATCTGGACCATCGCCCTCGCGGCGATCCTGTTCTCGGTCGCGCTGACTCCCGTCCAGCTCGTCGGCGGAGCGTTCATCCTGGCGGGCGTCGTGATCGCCCAGACGGGTCCGGTCGCCGATCGAGCTCCCGCGCTCGACCTCGATCTCCGCGTCGCGGACGAGTAGCCGGGTCAGTCTTTGCGGGCGGCCCTTAGGATCGCTCGTGCGCCGGCAGCGATGAATCCGGCGTCCGCACCGAGCCCGATGAACCGGAACCCGAGCTCCCGGTGGCGGGCCGTCGTCGTGACGTCGTACAGCAGGATCCCTGCGGCCTTCCCGGCCGCCTCAGCGACGGCGGCGACGTGGGTGATCGCATCGAGGTAGCCCGGGTCGTCGAAACCGCCCGGGACGCCAAGGCTGTGCGACAGGTCCGTCGGGCCGACGAAGAGGACATCGACGCCTTCGATGGCTGCGATCTCGGCCGCATGTTCGACAGCGCTCGGCGATTCGATCTGGATGACGCCGATGATCTGAGCGTTGATCGAGCGGACGTCGCCATGGACCCGCTCACCGAGCCCCGCGCCGCGAGTCGACAACGCGAGCCCGCGTGTGCCGTCCGGCGGGTAGCGCATGAACGAGATCGCTTCGCGTGCCTGGTCCGGCGTGTCGACGCGCGGGACCATCACGCCGTGTGCGCCGAGGTCGAGCGCGCGGCCGATCCGCAGCCGCTCGCCGGACTGCGGCCGGACGATGGCCGCAGTCGGCGTGGCGCCCATGGCATGAAGGTTGGACACAAGGTCTGCCTCGGTCGCCGCCCCGTGCTCGAGGTCGATCATCAGCCAGTCGAACCCGGCGCGCGCGAGGATCTCGGTCCCGACGGCCGAGCCGAGTGTCGAGAAGGACCCGTAGAGGGTCTCCCCGGCCTGCAGCCGAGTGCGCAGGTCGACGAAGCCAGGGACCGGCGCGAGCGCCGCGGGATCGCTTGTCATGGCGGCATGATGCGCCGCCCCGTCAGGGGCCGTTGACCAGCCCGGCCGTGTCGACGACCTCGAGATCCCGGCCGGTGATGACGTCGAGCTCATGCATCACGTCGTCGTCGAAACGGGGATCGCTCGCGCCCGAGACGTACCAAGGCGACCCGTTGTCGGCCAGGATCATGCCGTAGCGCATGAGTGCGTCTGCGATGGCGCGGGCGGCCGGCGAGAAGCGGCTCGTGTCATATCCCGCCTTCAGGCGGACCCGAAGGCCCATCGGCGGCAGGGCCGCAGAGCTCGACTCCCCTGCCTCGTGTCGCGCAGGGTAGATGTAGCTCGTTCGGGTGTGATTCGTCGTGAACCGAAGAGCGTGGTTGATGGCACCGGCGGCGACCTCGTCATACCGGACGAGACCCGGAAGGATCGCCAGGCCAGCGGCATCGGCGCTCGTCCAGGTGTCTGGACGCAGCGCGTTCGACGTCAGGTCCCAGGTCGCGCCGCTTCCCGCTTGCCACGCGCCCGCGACCGTCCGCGCGTCGAACAGCTCGTACAGACGGCAGGCGTCGCGATCGACGATCAACATGTGCGCATCCGAGCCGCCCTCGATGAGCGGGCTGGCGGGGATCGGATACGGCATGTGGTCGGACTCGTCGTCGTAGTCGAATGTCACCGGCACGCCAGGCGTCGCGCTCGTGACCACCTGGTACGGGATGCCGTAGCCGGCATATGAGCCGAAGTCCATGTGCAGGCCGCGGTCGAGCCCGATCGCCCCGATCATCGTCGCCGAGTCCGAGGCCACCGGGCGTCCGTCGATCCGCGCGTTCCAGACGTTCGTCGTGGGGAAGATCGGACACAAGGGCGCGCCGGGAACGGTCGGGGCGGCCCCGGGGTCAACGGGTGGCGGGGGCGGAGGTGGCGGCGGCGGCGCTGGATGGCTCGACGCCTTCAGGGGGTTCGTTCCCGCGCGGTATTCGGCGCCGTCGCTCCAGCCGTCGCGGTCGGTGTCGGCCACCCTCGGCTTCGTCCCGAGCTTCTGTTCCATCGCGTTCGAGAGGCCGTCGTGGTCGGGGCTCTCGGAACCGTCACGCTTCCCGTCCCCATCGGAGTCGGCGTGTCGCGGAGACGTACCCGCCAGGAATTCGAAGGCGGTCCGCAGCCCGTCGTGATCCGTGTCCTCGCGGCCGTCGCGGATGCCGTCCCGGTCTGTGTCCGCTCGGCGCGGATCCATGCCGGCGAGGTACTCCTGCCGGTTCGTCAGACCGTCTCGGTCGGGGTCTTCCTTGCCGTCGGGGATGCCGTCGCGGTCGGTATCCGAGCGGTATGCACTCGTCAGCGACCGCGACCACTCCCAGGTGTTCGGGAGGCCGTCACGGTCGCTGTCCGTGGCGGCGGCGACGACCGCCGGAACCGCCGCGGCCATGACGGCCAACACAGCGGCAAGCACGACCGCGCGTCGAACCCCGAGACGCTTCATCCCCGGAGCCTGGGCCACGGTCGCCGGCTTGGGAATGCCTCGGTCGTCCCGCCATCGAGACACCGTGGTCCGGTTCCGGCCTGCACCGGCCGCCCAAGTTCGAGACGTTGAACCTTTCGCCGGGTGCCACCATCTGTGATAGGTGAAGCGCCCGATCGGGCGCCGCTGGAGTACCGCACATGCGGACGAGGCTGGTCGAACAGGCCCGGGACGGCGACGACGTCGCCTTCGCGGAACTGGTCGACCTCGACGGTGACCTTTGCTTCGCGATCGCGTATCGCATCCTGCGCGATACCGAGCGAGCCCAGGACGCCGTCCAGCAGGCATTCCTCCTCGCCTGGCGTGAACTCCCGCGGCTGCGCGACGCGGAGCGGTTCGGTCCGTGGCTGCACCGGCTGCTCGTCAATGCCTGTTACGAGGAGCTGCGCCGCCATCGACGCTGGATCACCAGGATCTCGATCCTCCCGGTCGACGGACCGGGTGGGCCTGATCCGACGGTCTCGGTCGACGACCGGGACGCCCTCGATCGCGCCTTCGCGCGGCTGACGCCAGAGCACCGCGCGGTCTTCGTCCTGCATCACCACGCCGGACACCCTCTCACCGAGATCGCCGACATCGTCGGCGTCCCGGTGGGAACGGTGAAATCCCGGCTCCATTACGCGACCAGAACCCTGCGGGCAGCGATCGTCGCTGACGGCCAGGTCGAATCCACGGAGGCACGACCGGCATGAGCGTCCTGCGCGATCCAGACGCGATCCTCGCTGCCTGGCTGGAGGAGGGACCGACCCGCCTTCCCGACGGAACCCGGCGAGCGATCGCGGTGAACACCCGAACCACCCAACGGCGGCGCCAGATGTGGATGCCGCAGAGGAGAGTCGTCATGAACCCCTTTGCTCGATTCGCCATCGTGGCGGTCGTGGTCGTCGCCGCAGTGGGCGGCGCCTTGTACGTCTTTGCGCCTGGAGGGAGCACCGTCGGCGCACCACCCGGCGCGGAAGCGTCACCCTCCGCTACACCTTCGCCCGCGCGTACGGCGAGCCCGGCGGCTTCGACGAGTACGGTGCCGCCGAGTCCTGCCGCCCTTGCGAAGGACGGCTTCGTGTACCCGGGAACCTATGTCCCGGCGTTCGATCCGCCCCTGTCATTCACGATCTCGCGAGAGGTGCAGCACAACTGCGCCCCGAACTTTCAGTGCCGAGGTTCCATCGACTCGAACCTGCCAGCGTGGATGGACCTCGAGTTCGGTCTCCCGAGGATCGAGGTCAGCCTGATCCGCGTGGACAAGGTTTTTGACATCGCAAAACGGTCTCGGGTGATCGATGCCCCCGCCGATCTTGTCGGGTGGATCGCTCAGCATCCCGGCGTGACCGTGACGGACCAGAAGCGGATCACGATCGGTGGTCTGCCGGCGACCCAGCTCGATCTCAAGATAGGAGCGCAGGACGTCGCGTTCGGCCCGATCACGGGTGTCACTGACCCCGGCTTCGGGGTTGGCGCGAATACAGTCAGTCGGTTCATCGTCGTCGACGTTCATGGACACCATGTGGTCGTCGCCCTCGTCGCTGAAGACGGCTCGTTGGCGGAGCTCCAGCCGCTCATCGACTCGATCACCTGGGACTGACGTCAGGTCCGACCGATTCTTGAACGGTCTGACCGAGCGGTCACGGTCCGCTCGCAACGCGATCTCGTAGAGGCGGCACGTCAGGCGATCACGAGGCCTTCGAGGCTCTCGTGTCCTCCGCGGGCGACCGTCTCTACGCGGTCGCGCGCCTGCTCGGTGTGCCGGTCGGCGGCTGTCAGTCCGGGAATGCCTCCGGCCCGCGTTCGCTGAGCTCGCGCGCCTCACCGTGGGCGTCTTCCGCCGGTAGCCACGAGTACGGGTAGCGGTCGTCCTCGAGGGCGGCCGCTTCCTTCGTGATCTTGAGCGGATGGAAGGTGTCGACCATGACCGCGAGCTCCTCGGTCGCCTCCTTGCCGATCGACGCCTCTGCCGTCCCCGGGTGCGGCCCGTGCGGGATGCCGGCCGGGTGGAGCGTGAACGAAGCGATCCCGACCCCGCGGCGGCTCATGAAATTCCCGGCCACGTAGTAGATGACCTCGTCGCTGTTGATGTTCGAGTGGTTGTACGGCGCCGGGATCGCCAGCGGGTGGTAGTCGAACTTCCGGGGCACGAACGAGCAGACGACGAAGTTGCGCGCCGCGAACGTCTGGTGGACCGGCGGCGGCTGGTGGACGCGCCCGGTGATCGGCTCGAAGTCGGCGATGTTGAACGCGTACGGCCAGAGGTAGCCATCCCACCCCACGACATCGAATGGGTGGTGGCTGTAGTGATAGGCCGTCAGGCGGTTGCGCATCTTGACGTGGACCTGGAAGTCGCCCTCGTCCGTGCGCGCCGCTACCTCATCCGGAAGTCGGATGTCCCGTTGTGAGTACGGAGAGTGCTCGAGCAGCTGGCCGTAGTCGTTGCGGTAGCGCTTGGGCGGCTCGATCTCGGAGGGGCACTCGAGGTAGACCATCCGCTGATCGCTTCCCTCATCGGGCGCGAGCCGCCACGTCGTGCCGATCGGCAGGACCAAGTAGTCGCCGGGGCGGTAGCGGATCGGCCCGAAGTTGGTGTCGAGGAG
>JBJMNA010000296.1:0-3650 GCA_045804485.1 Chloroflexota bacterium | reverse complement strand
GACGTCGAGACGACCGGTACGAGGACGTCGCGCGGGGCGATCGGCGCCCCGGCCGCTAGCGCGATCGCGGGCGCTGCAAGCCCGCCCGGCAGGAACTGTCCGGCATTCGGGATCGCGGTCAGGATCGACAGGACGATGAGCGCCCCGAACCCGACCCCGGCCGCCGCGGCCGTCGAACCGGTGACGGTCGACGCGAGGAACGTGATGGCCGCCCACGCTGCCAGCCCGAGCCATGCCAACGCCGCGAACGCGATCCAGCCCGCGACCGGCAGCGGCTCGAACAGGATCGCCGTGTAAACCCAGCCGACCGCCACCGCGAGCGCGGTGCAGAGCCCGAGGACGAGCCCGAGCCCGGCCACCTTCGAGCCAAGGAACGCGCCGCGCGAGACGGACTTCGAGAGCACGAACGCCGCCGTTCCGCGATCCCGTTCCGTCGCCACGGAGCCCATGGCCAGCACGATCGCGGCGAACGCGCCGAACTGGGCAAGGTTCTTCCACACCTGGTTCACGGCGTCGGCGGCAACCGGCGTTGGGATCGGGATCGCGGGCAGCTCGTCGCCCGCGGCTGCCTTGATGATCTCAGGCAGGAACCGCGCGAGCAGGGGCGATATCAGCCCGACGACGAGGAACAACCCGCCCACGATCGGGAGCCGCATCGTCCGCCACGATTCCAGGAGCTCCTTGCGAACAAGGACGGTCGTCGCGCTCACGCCGCCTGTCCCTCACGCCCGACCAGGCGCAGGAAGACGTCCTCGAGCGACGGGCGGACGCGCTCGAAGACCGCGAGCCGCACGCCAGCCTCGACGACGAGTGGCAGCAAACCGGCCGATGCCGCCACTTCATCCGTGACGGAGACCATCAGGCGGTCGCCGTCGTGCGTGACTCCATCGACCCACGGGACCCGCCGAATGGTCGCCGCCAGTGTCGCCGTCTGGTCCTCCTGGCCTCGCTCCGGTTCGATCCTGTAGAGCGGTTTGGCATACCGCGCGAGCAGGTGGTCGAGCGGCCCCTCCGTCACGAGCCGGCCGCCGGCCATGATGCCGACCCGGTCGCAGATGCGTTCGATGTCCCCGAGGACGTGGGTGGAGAAGATGACCGTCGCCGTCGAGCGCAGGTCGGCGATCAGAGCGAGCAGGTCGCGCCGGCCCTCGGGGTCGAGCGAGCTGACAGGCTCGTCGAGGATGAGCAGGCGCGGTCGCGAGACGAGCGCCTGCGCGATACCGAGCCGCTGGCGCATCCCGCCCGAATACCCGCCGACCCGCCGCGGCGCCGCGTCCGACAGGGCGACGAGCGCGAGCGCCTCGCCCGCACGCTCGCGTGCGACTGCCACCGTCAACCCCTGCAGCCGACCGGCGAGTTCCACCAGCTCGCGACCCGACATCCAGCCGTAGTAGCGCGGGTCCTGGTCGAGCACGCCGATTCCCCCGCGCGACGCGACGGTCCCAGGCTCCACGGCGACGCCGTCGATGAGGACGGACCCCGCCGTCGGACGCGCCAGCCCGGTGATGAGTCGAAGCGTCGTCGTCTTGCCCGCGCCATTCGGGCCGAGCAGCCCGAAGACGGAACCGGCAGGGACGTCGAGGTCGAGCCGATCCACCGCGAGCACGCCGCCGCCGCTCGTGAAGCGCTTCGAGAGCCCGCGACAGACCACGACGGATGGCGCGGGGTCGGTCACTCCTCGCGCCGCCCCACGGTGAGATACAGGATCGGGCCGACGAGGCTGATCAAGCAGATGATGAGTCCCCACATCAGCTTGCTCTCGCCGCGGACCGTGCGTTCCGGCCGGACAAGGTCGCGGACCGCGTAGATGATCAGCCCGATCTCGATCAGGATCACGGGCGCGAGGAGCAGCAGGATCTGCGTGTCGGTCATCGATGGACAGGGTGAGGGCCCGCCGTGTCGCTCGCAAGGCAGTTCGGCGCCGACTCCCGCGGCGGCGCGCGTGCGCGGATGCACCCATCCGCACGGTGGCCGGCGAAGACCCGCTGCTAGACTCGGTGACCACGTCCCCGCCTGCCCATCCATCCCCGGCACTGGAGGCTCTCGATGACCGACGACCGCGAGCGCTGGGCGCTGATCCTCGGCGGGTCGTCAGGGATGGGCGAGGCCACGGCGCTCACGCTCGCCAAGGCCGGCTACAACATCTGCGGGATCCACCTCGACTTCAGGGCGGCGCTCGCGCATGTCGCCGAGCTGACCGCGGCCATCCAAGCCGAAGGCGTCGAGGCGCTCTACATCAACATGAACGCCGCCGACGACGAGAAGCGTGCCGCTGCGCTCGCCACCCTCCGTGAACGGTTCGATGCGTCGCGCGCGGCTGGCCGCGAGCCCTATGTCCGGGTCGTGATGCACTCGCTCGCGTTCGGCTCGCTCGTCCCGTTCCTCACCGAGGACCCGAAGGCAGGGGTGGACCGGAAGAAGATGGAGATGACCCAGGACGTCATGGCGAACAGCCTCGTCTACTGGGTCCAGGACCTGTGGCGCGGCGGGTTCCTCGGCCAGGGCTCGAAGATCTACGCGATGACGTCCGAGGGATCGACCCGGGTCGTGCCCTCGTACGGCGTCGTGTCGTCCGCGAAGGCGGCGCTCGAGTCACACGTCCGCCAGCTCGCCATGGAGCTCGCGCGGTCGGGCATCGGCGCGACGGCCAACTGCATCCGGGCGGGTGTCACCATCACCCCGGCGCTGCTCAAGATCCCCGAGTCGCAGACGATGATCGACATCACGATGAAGCGGAACCCGACCGGGCGGATGACCACGCCACAGGACGTCGCGAACGCGATCCTCGCGTTGTCGGGCGATGGCACCGAGTTCATCAACGGCGACATCATCAGCGTCGATGGCGGCGAGTTCATCACGGGCTCGTAGGTCGACCGAGGGATGAGCGGTCGGGTCATCGTCGTCGGGTCGGTCAACGTCGATCTCGTCGTCACGACCGAATGGCTGCCCGGTCCAGGCGAGACCGTCATCGGTGGGACGTTCGCGCGTCACGATGGCGGCAAGGGCGGCAACCAGGCGGTCGCAGCGGCGCGGCTTGGCGCACCGACCTTCTTCGTCGGCGCGGTCGGCGGCGATGATTTCGGAGTCGCGGCGCGGAACGCGCTCGAATCGAACGGCGTCGACGTCAGCGCGCTGGCGACACTCGATCGGGAGGCCACCGGGGTCGCCCTGATCCTGGTCGACGAGACCGGCGAGAACAGCATCGCGGTGGCCGGCGGCGCGAACACCGCATTGAGCTCCGTCCAGGTGCGGACCGCCCTCAAGCGCCTGTCCCTCAAGAAGGAGGATGTCGTCCTCGTCGGCCACGAGATCCGGACCGGCGCCACCCACGAGGCGCTCCGCTTGGGACGCCTTGCCGGCGCGAAGACGATCCTGAACCCGGCGCCGGCCTCTGGGCTGGCGGGTCCGACCCTGCTCCTCGCCGACATCCTCACCCCGAATGACGGCGAGCTGGGTGTCCTCGCCGGGGTGGACGGGAGTCCGTCGGCTCGGGCGAAGCGACATCTCGGACCCGAGCCCGGATCTCGCGCGGTCCTTGTCACGCTCGGCTCCTCCGGGGCGCTCCTGGTGGCGGGTCGTCAGGCGCGTGCCATCCACGCGCCGCGGGTCGAGGCCGTCGATACCGTGGGCGCGGGCGACACGTTCAACGG
>JBJMNA010000295.1:0-5473 GCA_045804485.1 Chloroflexota bacterium | reverse complement strand
CTTCCCCGGCGCCACTGAAATGACCCGTGTCGATCGCTGGCTCTGCGCCGTGCGCTTGGTCAAGACCCGTCCGCTGGCGACGCGCTTGTGCGAGGGTGGTCACGTTCTCGTGAATGGACTCCAGGCGAAGCCGTCGACGAAGGTTCGGACCGGGGATCGCGTCGAGGCGTTCATCGCCGATCGCGCGCGTATCGTCGAGGTCATCCGCCCGATCGAGTCGCGGGTCGGCGCCGCCGTCGCCGCGACCTGCTACGTGGACCATACCCCTCCGGTCGCGGTCCCGGAGACGCCGCCAGGGATCACGCTGGTCCGCGGCGAGGGCCGTCCCGGCAAGCGGCTGCGCCGCGAACTGGAGCGCCTGCGTCGAGCCGGCGGCGCCTGACCTTCAACGTCGCGTGTCGTCGCCTGATGACGCGCGAGGACAGCGTTTCGGCGGTTTGCGATAGCCCTGTTAGGGAGAAGCGGCGAACGCCGCGGTGACCGGAAGCACCCCCGACCTAGACTCGCGGTCCGACGTTGTCCTTCGAGGAGACCCTCGTGACCAGCCGCGTGTCTGCGCGCCCGCTGCTCGACCAGCCCACGGTGGTCGTGCTCCGCGCGCTGCCCGGTCTCGGCGACTGGCTGTGCGCCATCCCGACCCTTCGCGCCTTGCGCGCCGCCCGCCCCGAAGCGCGCATCCACGTCGTCGGTCTCGAGTCGAGTCGGGACCTCCTCGCTCGCTACACCGACCTCGTCGACGGCTTCCATGCCTTTCCGGGCTGGCCCGGACTTCCTGAGCGCAAACCGGACGTGCGTGCGCTCCCGGCGTTCCTGTCGGAGATGCAGGCGCTCGATGCCGACCTCGCCATCCAGCTCCACGGCGCGGGTGATCGGACGAACGACATCGTCGACCTGTTCGGTGCGCGGGCGGTCGCGGGCTTCTATCGGGCGGGCGAGCGCTGCCCCGACGCGACTCGATTCCTGCGCTGGCGTGACGACGATCAGGAGGTCAGGCGTGGCCTCCGACTCCTCGGGCTGCTCGGTCTGCCGGCCGAGGACGACACACTCCACTTCCCACTTGATCCGGGCGCGCGATCGCGAACCACGCGGCTCCTCGCCGAGGTCGGCGTCACCTCTCCCTACGTCGTCGTCCATCCTGGCGGCACCCGCGTCGCGGCTCGGTGGGCGCCCGACCGGTTCGTCGAGGTCGCCACCTCGCTCGCGGCCGCTGGCCGGCGGATCGTCCTGACCGGGGGAAGCGCCGAACAGGCGCTGACGGCGCAGCTCGCCGCGGCGATCCCGGGAGCCGCTGACGTCGGCGGCCGGACGGACCTGGACACGCTCGGCTGGCTGCTGCGCGGTGCCGACCTGCTCATCAGCAACGACACCGGCGTGTCGCATCTCGCCGCCGCCTTGCGCGTGCGCAGCGTCGTCGTCTTCCCGGATGGCGGGGACGCGCATCGTCGACGCTGGGCGCCACTCGACGGCGACCGTCACCGGGCTGTCCCACCGTCCGTGCCGCGCGTCGTCGCGGAGGCGAGCCGGCAGCTTCGCTCGCTCGAGCGCGTGTCATGAGCGGCTTCCGGATCCTGACGTGGCACGTCCACGGCAGCTATCTCGACTCGCTGGCTCGGACCGGCCATCGCTTCTACATCCCGGTCAAGCCGGATGCCGCCGGCGGCTATGCCGGTCGCTGGCCGGAGTGGGATCCCGACGTCGTCGTCGAGGTCCCGGTCGACCAGGTCCGCGAGCTGCAGGTGGATGCGATCCTGTTCCAGCACCGGCAGCACTGGGAGGTCGACCAGTACGAGCTGCTCAGCCCGGAGCAACGACGGCTGCCGCGGCTCTACGTCGAGCACGACCCACCACGCGAGCATCCGACCGACACGCGCCACCCGGTCGAGGATCCCGACGTCCTGCTGGTCCACGTGACCGCGTTCAACGCGTTGATGTGGGACAGCGGCCCGACACCCACCCGAGTGATCGATCACGGCATCGCCATCCGGCCCGGCGTCACCTACAGCGGCGAGTCGGAGCGCGGGATCGTCGTCGTCAACGACCTCGCGACACGCGGCCGGCGGCTCGGCGCGGACCTCTACCTCCAGGCCGCGGAGCGCATCCCGCTCGATCTCGTTGGGATGGGGGCACAGCGTCTTGGCGGCATCGGAGAGATCCCGCGCTCACGCCTGCCCGAGTTCGAGGCGCGCTATCGCTTCTTCTTCAATCCGATCCGCTACACCAGCCTGGGTCTGTCGATGATCGAGGCGATGCACGTGGGGTTGCCCATCGTGGCCTTCGCCACGACCGAGATCCCGACGGTCATCGAGGACGGCGTGTCGGGCATCACCGCGACCGACCCGACCCGGCTCATCGCCGGGATGGAGGAGTTGCTCGGCGACCTCGGGCTCGCCCGCCAGATGGGGCGGCTCGCACGAGCCGTCGCCCGCGAGCGCTTCTCGATCGAACGCTTCGCGCGGGACTGGACGGCGGCGTTCGAGGACGCCATCGGTCGACCGGCGAGCGCCGTGCGCAGTCACCCCGCGTGGAGCCCGGCGGCGGACGCCGCTGCGCGGTTCACGCCACCGCCCAGCCCACCCGCCGCATTCACGGGAGACGCTCGATGAGCCGCCGCATCGCGATGATCTCGGAGCACGCCTCGCCGTTGGCGACCCTCGGTGGGGTCGATGCCGGCGGCCAGAACGTGTATGTCGCGCAGGTCGCGCGGCGATTGGCCGCCCTCGGCGACCGGGTGGATGTGTTCACCCGCCGCGACGACCCTGATCTCCCGCCGGTGATCGAGATCGCCCCGGGCGTGCGAGTGATCCACGTGCCGGCCGGACCAGCCGCCCCGGTCGACAAGGAAGACCTCCTGCCGCTGATGGACGAGTTCACGGCCTGGATGACGGCCCGCCTGCGGCGGTCCTCATACGATCTCATCCACGCCAACTTCTTCTATTCAGGCCTTGTCGCGGCCGACCTCAAGGCGGCTCTCGGACTGCCGTTCGTGGTGACCTTCCACGCCCTCGGTCGTGTCCGTCGGCAGTTCCAGGGCGACACCGATCGCTTCCCCGACGAGCGCTTCGCCATCGAGGACCGGATCGTGGCCGAGGCGGACCGGATCCTGGCCGAGTGCCCGCAGGACGAGGAGGACCTGATCCGCCTCTACAACGCCGACCACGACCGCATCGCGATGATCCCGTGCGGGTACGACCCCGCCGAGTTCGCGCCGATGAGCCGGCCGCTCGCCCGCATGGATCTGGGCCTCGACCCGACAGAGCCCGTCCTCCTGCAGCTGGGCCGGATGGTCCCGCGCAAGGGCGTGGACAACGTGATCCGGTCGCTTGCGAGGCTCGACGCCGATCACGGCATCCGCGCGCGTCTGCTCGTCGTCGGTGGCGCAACCCGTGAGCCCGATCTCGACGCCACGCCGGAGCTCGCGCGGCTCGCCGCGATCGCCGAGGAGGAGGGCGTCCGCGACCAGGTGACCTTCGTCGGTCGTCGCGATCGGGCCGAGCTGCAGACGTACTACAACGCCGCCGACATCTTCGTGTCGACGCCGTGGTACGAGCCCTTCGGCATCACTCCGCTCGAGGCGATGGCCTGCGGCATCCCGGTCGTCGGTTCACGCGTCGGCGGGATCAAGTTCAGCGTTCGCGACGGCGAGACCGGCTACCTCGTGCCGCCCGACGACCCGACGGCCCTCGCGGAGCGGATCGCCCACCTGTACCACAACCCGAAGCTCCTCGCGGTCCTCGGGCAGCAGGCCCATCGACGCGTCCAGGACCTGTTCACCTGGGAACGGGTGGCGAACGGCATCTCGGCCGTCTACGAAGAGGTCTTCATGGAGGGCAGGCTCGCCCGCCACCAGGTCGGTGAGCGGCTGGCGGCCATCGACCGGCGCTTCGAGGAGGCCATCGAGACGCTGGCACAGACGCGACGCCGCGCGCGCGGCGACCTGATCGAGGCCGCCGACGAGATGACCAAGGTCTTCGCACGCGACGGCAAGGTCCTCATCGCCGGCAACGGCGGCAGCGCGGCGGCCGCGCAGCACTGGGCGGCCGAGTTCGTCGGGCAGTTCCTCGAGCATGGCCGACCGGGTCTGCCAGCGATCGCCCTCGGCACGGACCCGTCCGTCATGACCGCCTGGGCGAATGACGCCGCGTTCGAGGACGTCTTCGCTCGACAGGTGCAGGCGCTTGCCCGCCCGGGCGACCTGCTCATCGGGCTGTCGACGAGCGGGCGGAGTCGGAACCTCGTCGCCGCGTTCGAACAGGCCCGGGCGAGTGGCGTGACGACGCTGGCACTGCTCGGCGGCGACGGCGGGGAGCTCAAGGCATTGGCCGACCATCTCGTCATCGTGCCGTCGCGCATCACTCAGCACATCCAGGAGGCCCACGAGGTGATGCTCCACATCCTCTGCGAGCTCGTGGAGTCTCGCCTGGTCGACGCCGGGTGGTTCGCCCGGGGCGATGCCGACGCCGTCTCGCGTGCGGCGCCGGCATCGGTTCTTACCGGGCGCGAGGTCGTCACGAGTCGCGAGCGTGTCGCGGCCGGGAGCCGGTCATGACCGACACGCTCGAACGTCCCCCGGTCGCAGCGCCGGCCGCGGGTCCGGCGTCGTCGTTCCCGTTGGCGGGACGCGTCGCCCTCATCACGGGTGGTGGAAGCGGCCTCGGCGCGGCGACCGCCCAGGTGCTCGCCGAGGCGGGCATGCACGTCGCCATCGGCGACGTGGCCGAGGGACGCGTCGCGACCGCAGCGGCCATCGACCAGGGTGGCGGCTCGTCGCTCCCGGTCCACCTCGATGTCACCGACGCCGCGTCCGCACGCGACGGGATCGCAGCCATCGTCGAGCGCTTCGGCCGCCTGGACGTCCTCATCAACAACGCTGGCGTCGACAAGACGGCCGGCTTCGAGGAGCTCAGCCTCGAGGACTGGGACCGGATCCTGGCGGTGAACCTGCGCGGTCCGGTCGTGATGACGCGTGCGGCGCTGCCTGCGCTGCGAGCATCGGGCCACGGGCACATCGTCAACATCGCGTCGACCGCGGCCAAGCGCGCCTGGGAGAACGCGAGCGCGTATCACGCCACCAAGTGGGGTCTCCTCGGCCTGAGCCACGCGCTCCATACCGAGGGGCGACGCGTCGGCGTCAAGGTGACCGCCGTCGTCGCCGGCGGCATGCGCACGCCGTTCCTGCTCGAGCGCTTCCCGGACCTCGATCCCGGGCTGCTCCAGGACCCGCGCAACGTCGCGGAGACGATCCGCTTCGTGCTCGAACAGCCGGCTGAGACCGTCATCCCCGAGGTCACGGTCCTGCCGATGCGCGAGACGTCATGGCCATGAGCGTTTCGGAGCCCCGCCGGCCGGTCGTGTTCATCGACAAGGACGGCACGCTGATCGAGGACCTCCCGTACAACGTCGACCCGGCGCGCGTCCGCTTCGCTCCGGGTGCGCGCGAGGCGGTCCGATTGCTGGGCGCGGCCGGGCTCGACCT
>JBJMNA010000294.1:0-3673 GCA_045804485.1 Chloroflexota bacterium | reverse complement strand
TGGCAGGGGTTCTGGCGGAATGCCGTCATGAGCCTTGCCGCGACCGCCACGATGGTCCTGATGCTGCTCCTGCTGGCCGGGTTCTGGATCATCCAGACGGGCCTGCTCGCGGGACTCCAGTTCACGGAGCAGAAGGTCGAGGTCGTCGCCTACCTCCAGCCGAATGCGACCGACACGCAGGTCGAGACGCTGCGGACCCAACTCCAGGGGATGCACGAGGTCGCGTCCGTCGCGTACATCAGTCGTGCCGAGGCGCTGACCCGCTTCCGAGCCTCGATGCAGGCCCAGGGTCGCGAGGACCTCACCCGCTATCTCGACGCCAACCCGCTCTACGCGAGCATGGAGGTCAAGCTCATCGATCCGTCGCAGGTGCGAGTCGTCGGTGACGCCTTGCGCGGCGATCCGAGCGTTCGGAACGTCATCAACATCGAGGACCTCGTCGAGCGCGTCCTGACCGTCACGAGCATCCTGCGGACGGCGGGCACCGTGGTGCTCGTCATCGTCGGGATCATCTCGCTGTTCATCATCATCAACACCATCCGACTCGCGGTCCTCGCGAGGGCCGAGGAGATCGAGGTCATGCGCCTCGTCGGCGCGTCGGATGCGTTCATCCGCTGGCCGTTCGTGTTCGAGGGAGCGTTCGTCGGGCTCCTTGGATCGATCGCGACGCTGGCGATCCTCGCCGCCGCCGCCGATCCGCTCAGTGCGTTCATGGCCGATTTCTTCCGTGTCCTGCCGCTCCAGTTCGGGTCGCTCACCCGTGACCTCGTCGCCCTCGTCATGGGCGCCGGCGTCGGGCTGGGCATCCTCGGATCGTGGCTGTCCGTGAGGACATACCTCATCCGCTGACAACCGCCAAACGTAAGGTCATTCGAGAGGTCATTCGAGTCGTCGCCCCGAGGGACGGGTCGGATGTACGCTGAGAGTCCGTCACCAAATCGACAGCCAGGATGGATCAGGCGATGGAGCTTGCTGACCCCGGTACCCCCACGCCCCCGACCGACGGCGTCCCCGCGCTGACCTCGCCACCACCACCGCGACGACGTCGCGTCCCATTGCTCTCGGTCTCGATCGCGATCGTCGCCGTCCTCGCCGGATCCGCCCTGTTCATGTCGGGTTATTCGCTCGGTCGCCACGCGGCCGGCGATCCCGGGACGCCGCCGTCGGAGTCCGACGCCTTCCAGCCGTTCTGGGACACCTACCACTCGATCAACGACCGGTACGCGGGCGGCGCGGTCGACCGGATCGCGGTCATCCAGGGCGCGATCCGCGGGATGATCGACTCGCTCGGCGATCCGTATTCCGCCTATCTCTCGTCGGACGACTACCGCAAGACCCTGCAGGGGATCAGCGGTCAGTTCGAAGGCATCGGTGCCGAGATCACGTCTCGGTCGGGCAACGGCACCGACGGGTGCGCGCCGCTCGGGCCCGAGTGCCGGCTCGTCGTGACGCGGCCGCTGCCGGGGTCTCCCGCGGCGACGGCGGGCGTCCTGCCGGGCGACGTGGTCGTGTCCGTGGACGGGAACGGGGTCGACGGGCTCGACGTCGACACCGCGCGCGAACGGATCCGCGGCCCGAAGGGTAGCGTGGTGTCGCTCGCGCTCCAGCGCGACGGCAAGCCGGTCGAGCTCGCGATCACCCGAGACATCGTGCAGGAGCAGGAGGTCGAGAGCCGGGTGCTCGGGGACGGCACTGTGGGATATGTGAAGTTGTCCGGATTCTCGGACACGTCGGCTGATTCGGTCGTCAGCGCCTTGAAGGGCCACGTCGGGGCGGGAAGAACGAAGCTGATCCTCGACCTGCGCGGCAACCCGGGCGGCTACGTCACGGCGGCGCGCAAGATCGCGAGCCAGTTCATCGGTTCGGGCGTCGTCTTCTGGGAGCAGGACGCGCAGGGCAACCAGGTCCCGACCGCTTCGCTCGAGGACGGTGTTGCGACCGACCCGAGGATCCAGGTCGTCGTCATCGTCGACCACGGGAGTGCGTCGGCCAGCGAGATCGTCGCCGGAGCGCTGCAGGACACCAAGCGGGCGACGCTCGTCGGTCAACGATCCTTCGGGAAGGGGACCGTGCAGCAGTGGCAGGAGCTGACCGGCGAAGGTGGCGCGTTCAAGCTCACCGTCGCGCGCTGGCTGACCCCGGCCAAGCGCTGGATCCACGGCGTCGGACTGACTCCCGATGTCGTCGTGACGCTGCCGGATCACCTCCCCGTCGGCACCGACCCCGACCTTGCCAAGGCGCTCGAGGTCCTCGGTGTCGCCGCGACAGGATCCGTCAGCGAGATGGCCGCCTGATCGCCGGTCTCCACGGATGGCGCTCTTGCGCAGACAACGTTCATCGGGTACGGTTCGAGAGAACGAAAGGAGGTGATGTGCAGTGATAGATCACAGTAGCTGCACCACCTCGCAGGAGATGCCCGTCTAGTCGGACACCCTGTGGGTGGGTAAGCACTCGGACGCCGGCCCGCATCGGGCCGGCGTTCGTGCGAATCCTCGGTCCGATGGCCTCGCGGCCTCGGACCTCCGAAGGACCACCACGGGCCCGCTAGGAGTCTCCCGATGCGCGACGAGCAGACCGTCGCCCTCAACCGAAGAGCCCGCCACGACTTCACCATCGACGAGACGTTCGAGGCAGGCATCGTCCTGACCGGGACGGAGATCAAGTCGCTCCGCGCGGGGAAGGCGAACCTCTCCGACGCGTACGCGCGGATCGAGCATGGCGAGGCGTGGCTGGTCGGCGCGCACATCGCCCCTTTCGAAGGCGGCAATCGGTACAACCACGAGCCGAAGCGGATCCGGAAGCTCCTCCTCCATCGGTCCGAGATCGACCAGCTCCTCGGCCGTGCCAAGGCCAAGGGCCAGACGATCGTGCCGCTCCGCCTGTACATCTCCCAGCGGGGGCGCGCCAAGGTCGAGCTCGCCCTGGCGCGCGGGAAGCAGCTCCACGACCGACGCCGCGACATCGCCGATCGCGACGCTCGACGCGATGTCGCGCGCGAGCTGGCGGACGCGCAGCGAGGTCGGTAGCCGTGGACGTACCCGGTCGGCTGAGGGTCGGTCCGATCATCGAGGCCGTGGACGCGCACGCTGCGGGTGAGCCCGGCCGCGTCATCATCGGCGGCGTCGAGGGCGTCCCCGGCGGCTCGATGTTCGAGGCGATGACCTGGCTCCAGGCGAACCGCGATGACATCCGGCTTCGGATGCTTCGTGAGCCGCGCGGCTACCCGGCCGCGAACTGCAACCTGGTCCTCCCATCGGCGAACCCGGATGCGGCCGCCGGCTACGTGATCATGGAGCAGGTCGAGTACCCCGGGATGTCGGGCACGAACACCATCTGCGTGGTGACCGTGCTCCTCGAAACCGGGCAACTGCCGATGACCGAGCCCATCACCGAGCTGACGCTCGAGTCGCCGGCCGGACTCATCCGCGTGGCGGCCGAGTGCGCGGATGGCAAGGTCCGAGGCGTCACGTTCCGCAACGTGCCCGCCTTCGCCACGCACCTGGACGCGCCGGTCGAGGTCCCGCAGCTCGGCACGGTGCTCGTGGACGTCGCCTACGGCGGCATGTTCTACGTCATCGCATCGGCCGAGCGATTCGGACTCAGGCTCACCCCGGACGAGGGCGCGGACATCGTGCGCGTCACCGAGATGATCAAGGCCGCGGCCAACGAGCAG
>JBJMNA010000293.1:0-4568 GCA_045804485.1 Chloroflexota bacterium | reverse complement strand
TCGTGCCGACGGTCAGCGTCGTCGTGCTCGTCGCGGTGCTCGCCGGAGCGTCGGCGCTCGCGAGCTGGCGGCTGGCGCGGTTCGAGATCCGCGGGGGCGACTGACCGCCCGGGACGCACGCTTGACCGTCCGCGCGGGGGTCGGTAGATTCGGTTCGACAAGCGACCTTGAACGGCGAACTCATGCAGCCTTGCTGAACGTCGTCAGGCGCCGACCACCACGAACCCCGGAGGCCGTCCTCGTGACCGCTGCGTTCAAGGGTGACCTCACGGTCACTGCCAGCTGATGGACGTCGGCGCGTTCACAAGCGGGCTGCTGACCGGCCTCCGCGAAGGGGTCGAGGCGGCGCTGATCCTGGCGATCATCTGCGCCTATCTGGCGAAGACCGGGAACAAGCGGCATATCCCGAAGATCTTTCTCGGCGCCGGCCTGGCGCTCGTGCTCAGCGTCGTCCTCGGCCTCGGGATCTACGTCACCGTCGGCAGCTTCCAGGAACCGTACGAGCAGTTGTTCGAGGCGGCCACCCTGATCCTTGCCGCGGCGGTCGTCACCTGGATGCTGTTCTGGATGCGCCGCCAGGCGCGAAGCGTGCGGGGCGAGCTCCAGGCCGCGGTGGCGCGCGCGCTCGACGACGGGTCGGCCATCGCGCTCGCCCTCCTCGCGTTCGTCGCGGTCATCCGAGAGGGTGTCGAGACCGCTCTGTTCCTGGTCGGACAAGCGGCCTCGGCGAGCGCCGAGGGCGGCGAGGCGTGGGTTGTCCTCGGCGCGATCGTCGGGCTCGGGATCGCTGCCGTCATCGGCGTCGGGTTCTACCACGGGTCGCGTCGGCTGAACCTCGCGACGTTCTTCCGCTGGACCGGTGTCGCGCTTGTCTTCATCGCCGCAGGACTGCTCAGCCACGCCGTCCACGAGCTCATCGAGATCGGGGTCATCACCGTCGGGACGCAGACGCTCTTCGACCTGTCGGCGGTGCTGCCGCATGACGAGGAAGGCGGGAGCCTCGTGGGGCAGTTCCTCGCGGCGCTCTTCGGCTACACGTCCACGCCCGAGGTCGCGACGTTCGTCGTGTGGCTGAGCTACGTGGTCGTGGTGCTGACGCTGTTCCTGCGCCCGGTCAAGGTCGTCGCGGCGCCGGCCGCAGCGTCGAGCGAGCCGGCGAAGAGCTGATCGCGCCCGTCAGAAGGGCAGGATCCCGCCGAGGTCCGGTAGGACGCCGTCGAGGCCGAACAGGAAGATCGTCCCGACGAACAGGCTGAAGATGCCGGCGACTGCGCCGATGGCGACGTAGATGTGCTCGCGCGACTGACTCGAGACGAAGCCCACCGAGCTGATGAGGACGATCGCGAGGTTCGACAGCAGCAATCCGACGACGAAGGCGAAGAGCATCGGGATGCCGAGACCCGCACTCGAGGCGCCGCCCACGGCTGCGATCAGCAGCACCTGTGTGCCGGTCTCGGCGCCGATGCCATGGATCATCCCGACACCGAACGACGTCCCCGCGCCGTACGAGCTCATCTCGAGTGGCTCGACATGCTCGTGCCCGTGGAGGCGCGCCTGGAACAGCCGCCAGCCGTGGCGTATCGCATCGAACACGAGCATCCAGCGGCTCCGGAGGCGGAATCGTTCACCGGCGCTCGCGTAGCGGTAGACCGAATACAACACCCACAGGCCGAGGGCGACCAGCGTGAACCCGACGATGCGGCCCATGATCGGATCGAGCCAGTCGGGCAGGATCGCGCCGAACGCGATCGCTGCAAGCCCGAGGGCGATGACCACGACTCCGTGACCGAGGGCGTACAGCGTGCCCAGCCGGATCGCGTCGCCCTGCCCGGAGAGGACACGGGTGGCGCCGACGTTCGGACGGGTGGCGATGCTCGGCGAGGCGACCGCCGCGCCGGGACCTGCATCGTGACTTCGGATCTCGGGGGCGCCGCCGTGGCCGTGGTGCGGCCCCGGGACCGTCTCGTGCTGGCCGACATGGGCGGCCTCGGCCATCCCGGCCGCCGCCGTCGTGCTCGTGATGTCCGTGATCGCGGCGATGTGATCCCAGTCGATCCCGTGGCGGACGCCAAGGAGCAGCCCGGTGAGGAGGATGCCGACGTCAGCGGCAGGCGTGGCGGCGCTCGCGGCGACCGCGATCAGATCGAACAACAGGGTCCTCGCACGTGGACGGATAGCGTAGCCGACGAGCCTTCGTATCGCAACGCGTTGCATCTAGGCGTCGTTGCGTCTGCTCACCTATCCTTTCGTCCGATGAGCTCGATCGGATCGCATGAAACTGCCGCATACGTCTCGTGGTCCGATGTCCGCGACCAACTCCGCGCACGTGGTCTCCGCTGGACGCCGCAACGACGGACGCTCATCGATGTCCTGTCCGCGACCGACGGGCACGTGACGGGTGCGGACCTCGTCGCTCGCTGCCGCGCGGTGGACCCGACCACAACACCGTCGACCGTCTATCGAACGCTCGACGTCCTCGAGGAACTCGGGCTGCTGAGCCACAGCCACGGCGCGGACGGCCGCGAGGAGTTCCACGTCCGACCCGTCGCCGCGCACGGGCATCTTCACTGCATCGGCTGCGGAACCACCTGGGAGATCGGCACCGACGAGGCCGCATCGCTCGTCGAGGCGGTCGAGCGCCGGCGCGCGTTCACCGTCGACCTCAGTCACCTCTCGATCGCCGGTCGCTGTTCGGACTGCCACGCCTCGATCGCGGACTGAGCGAGGGGATCAGGAGGCGCCACATGGAGCGCCCGACGCCGATCCCGCCCGGGCCCGGCCAGGAATCGGTCTGGGACTATCCCCGGCCACCGCGCGTCGAAGCCGTCCCACAGCGCCTGCGGGTCGTCGTCAACGGTGAGGTCGTCGCGGACACGACGCATGGGCTGCGCGTCCTGGAGACCGCCGGCGCACCCGTCTACTACTTCCCGCCCGCCGACGTGCGGGCCGATCGTCTCGCATCAAGTCCGCACACCTCGGTCTGCGAGTGGAAGGGCGTCGCGGCATACCACCGCTACATGGCACCGGACGGCCGTGTCATCGAGAACATCGCCTGGTCCTACCCGAACCCGACGCCCGGCTACGAGGCCATCCGCGACCACCTCGCGTTCTACGCCAGCCGGGTCGACGAGGCGTGGGTCGGGGACGAGCGGGCGGCACCGCAACCAGGCGGGTTCTACGGCGGCTGGGTCACGTCGCGGATCGTCGGCCCCATCAAAGGCGAGCCGGGCTCGTTCGGCTGGTAGCGTCAGTCGGCTGACGGGACGCCCATGACGTTGAAGCCACCGTCCACGTAGAGGACCTCACCCGTGACCGCGCTCGAGAGGTCCGAGGCGAGATAGAGCGCGGACCTCCCGACGTCCTCCGGGGTGATGTGCGCGCGGAGCGGCGCGATGTCGGCAAAGCCACGGTACATGTCCTTGAACCCGGCGATCCCGGCCGCCGCCAGCGTGCGGACGGGCCCGGCGCTGATCGCGTTCACGCGGACGCCATCCGGTCCGAGGTCGGCCGCGAGGTAGCGCACGGACGCCTCGAGCGCCGCCTTCGCCACGCCCATCACGTTGTAGTTCGCGACGACCTTCTCCGCGCCGTAATACGTGAGCGTGATGACCGACGACCCGCGGCCGAACAGCGGCCGTGCCTGCCGTGTCAGCGCGACGAGCGAATAGGCGGAGATGTCGAGGGCGAGCGCGAAGCCGTCACGCGACGTGTCGACGAAGGCGCCTTCCAGCTCCTCACGTCGGGCGAACGCGAGCGCGTGGACGAGGATATCGAGCGAGTCGTGCGTCTCGCCCCAGCGCGCGAAGACGCGTGCGATGTCGACATCGGACGCGACGTCGCACGGTTCCACGAAGGTCGAACCGATCGATTCCGCGAGCGGACGGACGCGCTTCTCGATCAGGCTCTCGACCGATGAGAAGCCGACCTCCGCGCCTGCGGCATGCAGCGCCTGGGCGATGCCCCACGCGATCGAATGGTCGTTGGCGACGCCGAAGATGAGCGCCGTCTTGCCATCGAGCAGTCCCATCGATCCTCCAGCGTGCGGTCGCCGCCGAGCCTACCATCGCGCGGTGACGACCGAGGATCTCCGGACGGCGCTCCGCGGCGTGCGCGGACTCGTCCTCGACGCCGACGGCGTCCTCGTCCTCCAGGCGAAGGCGCTGCCGGGCTCGGTCGACGCCGTCCGCTCGCTCGACGAGCGAGGGATCCCGTTCCGCGTCGTGACGAACTTTTCGCAGCTCCACCGCGACACGCTGTCCGATTGGTTCGCGAAGGGCGGCGTCCGGGTGGCGCCGGACCGGATCATCACCGCCGCCTCGGCGACAGCGGCGTACGCCGCGACAGGGCATGCCGGGCGGCCGCTGTTCGTCCTCGCGGGGACGGACGCCCGGCGCGAGTTCGACGGTCAGACTCTGCTCACCGCGGATGACGCCGACGCGCTACCACCGGGCTCGGTCGGCGCGGTCGTTATCGGAGATGGCGGCGACGAGCTGTCGTATCGCAACCTCGACGTCGCCTTCCGGCTCGTCCATGGCGGCGCGGAGCTCCTCGCGATGCACCGGAACCCG
>JBJMNA010000292.1:0-5539 GCA_045804485.1 Chloroflexota bacterium | reverse complement strand
GATCGGGGGTTCGATCGCGGTTCTCCTCTCGTTTCTTCTTCGCGTCCTCACCTTGGCTCAGCCGCTTGTGGAAGCCCACTCGTTTCGTCAGACGCAGACCGCCTACACGGCTGTCATCTATCACCGCGATGGGATCGACCTGCTTCAAACCCCGCTGCCCATCCTCGGGCCACCGTGGGTGGTCCCGATCGAATTCCCCTTGTTCCAGGCGATCGCCGCACTCGTCATGAACACGGGGGCACCGACGGAAATCGCTCTGCGGGGCACGAGTCTCGCTTTCTTCGTCGTATCGGTCGTGCTCGTGTGGCAGATCGTCCGGCTCGAGATGGGACCACGCCCGGCGGCAGTTGCGGTCTTCGTCTACAGCCTTGCGCCCCTTGGCCTCCTGTGGAGCCGGACCTCCATGGTCGAAACGATGGCAGTTGCCACGTCGCTCGCTGCCGTGCTTGAAGGCGTGCGATGGGACCGTGGCGGATCCCGTCGACACCTGTTCGCTGCGGTCGCCCTTGGGTCGCTTGCCGCCTTATTGAAGATCACCACCGCTGCGATCTGGTTGGCCCCGGCCGTTCTCCTCCTCCGAAGATCGAAGCTCGGGGCCGTTGCGGTGGCGGCTGTCCCCGCATTCGCCGGGATCGCATGGACTTCCTACACCGACGCGATCAAGTCCCACTCGGCCGCGACTATGTTCCTCACGAGCGGTCGGCTCACGGAGTGGAACTTTGGGACGATCGCTCAGCGGGCTGATCCGCAGACGTGGTTGACGTGGCTGGGCTTCGTCGCGGGGCTTGGGCTGCTCGTCCTCGCCGCCCCGATCGTGGTGCGTACCGTGAGGATTCTCTGGTGGTCACTCCTCACGCTCATCCTCGGTCCGCTCATCTTCACGAACCTGTACTTCGTGCATGACTACTACTGGATGGCTGTCGGTCCAGCGGCGGCGATCCTGTCGAGCGCCGTCGCGTGCCGGCTCGTCCTTTCTGTGCCGCCGACATGGCGCCGCACGAGCGTGCTTGGACTGATTGCTGTGTTCGCGATTTCGTTCGTGCTGTACCCGCGATGGGTGGTGATGTTTCGGATGGAACCTGAAGGCCAGGTCCTCATGCGGGCCGCACAGATCCAGGCCGCGACCGCCCCTGAGGACCTCGTTGCCATCGACGAGGATTCGTGGTCACCAGCCATCCTCTTCTACGCGGATCGCCGGGGCTATATGGAGGATGCCAACGTCCCTCCCGCACCACCCGGGTATGTTCGTTTCAGGTGTCCGGTACCGGGAGCGATAGGCGATTGCGTGCGCGAGTCATCCTGATCTCGCACCAGCACGGGCGCGACGCGACGATCTAGGCGTCCACGCGTCATGGCGCTTTTGTACCGCTCGGCGATGCGGTACGCCGGTGCTAACCTGCACCGGCCGTGCGAATCTCACCGTTCCAGAACGGAGGAGCGACGACCGTCGGAACGTCGCCCGTGGTGCTTCAGCGCTGGTCGCGCCCTCTCGCCGTCGGCCTCTCGATGCTGGGGTATGCCGTCCTCTTCGGGATCCTCTGGTGGGGGATCTCAAGGGGCCTCTTCTGGCTGCCGGGCGGCGACACGCACATCTGGGACCGCGCCGGCGACACGCTCCGGGCCGGCGGCGAGGTCTACGCGATCCAGCCGCTCCGGAACGAGACCATCTGGTACGCGCCACCGTTCGTGGTCATGTTCGCCGCCGTGTCGTGGCTGCCGATCGAACTCATGTACATCGGGATCGTCGCCCTCGAGGTCGCGGCGCTCCGGTATCTCGCGGGGTCATGGCTCGCGTTCGGACTCGCGTGCCTCTTCCCGTTGACCGCCTTCGAACTCGTGTCGGGCAACTTCAACATGCTCGTCGCGGCCGCGATCGTCGCAGCGATCAACCGCCGCGCCGCGCCGGCGACCGTCATGTCATTCGCAAAGTTGTCTCCGATCCTTGCTGTCCATCCGCGAGACTGGCGCGTCGTCGCTGTCGCCACCGGGGTCATGTTCGCGATCACCATCCCGTGGCTCGGGCTGTGGCCGACGTGGGTCGGTCATCTCGCCGCGGCGTACGGTCAGCCACTCGGTCCGCAGATCGAGATCCCGTTCGCGTTGCGGGCCATCGCCGCCCTCGGCCTCCTGGTTCTGTTCCGGCCGTGGTCGCGCGCGCTTGCCGCGTTCGTCGCCATTCCGGCGATGTACTGGGGCTCACTCGTCATCCTCCTCGCCCCGGCCGCGGTCATCCTGCGCCGCCTGCCGCGCGCCGAAGACGAGGACCGGTGAACGGTCCGCGCCGGCTCCTCGTCGGGGCCCTCGTCGTCCTCCTCGCGATCCTCACCGTTCGAGCGCACCTGACCACGACGCTCGTCGATCCCAACGTCGGCGTCGACGTCGAGATCCCGCTTCGGGCAGCAGATCGATGGCTCGCCGGTGGCGAACCCTATCTGGCGCAGTCTTTCGTGAGCGGCACGGGAGCAGACCTGCCGTTCCTCTACCCGCCCTTCACGTTGCCACTGTTCGCCGTGCTGTCCTGGCTGCCACGCCAGCCCGTCCTCTGGGCCTCGGTCGCGCTGCTCCTTGGGGCCGCTGTCGTCACCCTTCGACGACTCCGGATCCCGTGGCTTTGGGTACCCCTTGTGGTGGCATGGCCGCCGTTCGTCGAGGGCATCATCCACGCGAACCTGACGATCCTGCTGTTCCTCGCCTTCGTCATCCTGTTCTACAAGGCAACCGGCTCGCCGTGGCGGGCGGATCCGCGCGACGTCTCGCGCCCGAACGAATCAGTCGTCGAGGTCGGGGGCTTGGCGACGGTGATCGGCGCCGTCAAGGCGTCGCAGTCCCACGCCTGGCTGTTCGTCCTGCACTATCGGTGGCGGGCGGCCGTCGTGGGCGCCATCGGCGTTGTCGCGCTCGTCCTGCTCACGGTGCCGGTGATTGGGACCGACGCGTGGTTCGACTGGATCGCCCAGCTCGGGCGAGCGAGTGATCCGACCTGGGCGTATGGCGGTTTCGCGTTGACACGGTTCGTGCCGCCGCTGGTGGGTATGGCCGTCGCCGTCGTCTGCGTCGTCGCGGTGTGGTTCGTCCCGAAGCACGACGGCGGGCCATGGGTCGGCCTCCTATCGACCGTCGGCGCGCTGTCACTCCACGCGTTCGGCCTTCTGTTCATGATCCCGGCGATGCTACGCATCCGCCTGGAGATCGCGCTGATCGCGGCATGCATGGTCGCCACGTACTCGTACGAGGGCGCGTGGGCGGGGATCATCCTCGTGACAGCTGCCTACGCGGGCGCGACGTTCGCCCCGGAGGATCTCCGGGCTCGGCTGAGCGACTGGCCCGCTCCTGTGGGCGGGGCCGCTCCGATGCCTACGGCACCCAGTAGCCCGTGAACGTCGCCACCGCGATCGCCGTGAAGAGTCCGGCCGACACGAGCGGCCAGGTGCGGCGGGCGAACAGCGAGCGGCGCTTCGCCAGGATCCACATATACGGGAACGCGAGCATCGTGTAGCGACCGACGCTCTCGAGCGTCCCGCTGGCGAGGACCTCGGCGATGAAGATGACCGGGACCAGCCAGTACTCGGGCCGCATCCGGTCGACCCGGACGAACACGAGCAGGAACACGGACCACGCCAGGGTGACCAGCAATGCCGCCTGGTATGGCGTGAACCGTGCCGCAACGGTGGTATCAGACGAGAAGCTGCCGATCCCCGTGCGCCGCCATGCCGCCTGCGCGTCCTGGATCGCCGTGAAGCTCCCGGTGAGTGCCGCGAGATAGGCCACGAACCCGGCGAGCGCAAGCGGCCCGAGTAGGAGCCATCCCTGCGACCACCGCGGACGCCACTCGTCCTGGCGAAGCATCAGGATCCACAGCGGCAGGATGAGTCCGAGGCCTTGGATCCGGGTCAGGACGGCGAGCGCGAGGAATACGCCCGCCCAAGCTCGATGGCGCGTCTCGGCCGCGAGGAAGGCGGCGACAACGAATAGCAGGAACAGGCTCTCTGAGTACGCCATCCCGAACACCGACGCGAACGGGTAGATGGCCATGAAGCCTGCCGCGAGTGCCGCTCGACGCCGACCGAGATACGGCGTCCCGAGCCGCGCCAACAGGACGAGCGCGAAGAGGAACGCCACATTCGAGACGAGGACGGCGACGACGCTCGCGTACGCGGCCCACGGGATCGACAGGACGCCGACGAGCGCCGGGTAGAGCGGTGCGAACGCGACGTCGCGATATGCCCCGACGACCGGCTGCGCGTGATACCCACCTGTGGCGATGCCCAGGTAGTAGCCGGCGTCCCAACTAGCGAGGCTCTGGATGAGGGGGCCTCCGGCCGCGTGCGTGAAGTTCGGGTTCGGCGAGATGAATGCCTCGGCGACGACCGCGGCCACGACCAGTAGCAACCGCGACACTACGAACATCGCGACGATGCCACCGTCGAGACGGAGATCGCCGACGATCAACCCCATACGCGACGCGAGGCGCGCGGCGGGCCAACGTCGCGGTGGCGCGATCGTCGTCTCTGACTTGGACATTCGGGCAGTCTAGGACGACGACGCCGACCCATCCGACTAGCCCATTCGTACCGGTCGGCCTGAGCGACACCCGGTGCTACCCTGCACCGGCCGTGCGAATACCCCTGCTCCTGTACGGGCTCGCCGTCCTCGTCCGTACGGCTTTCATGCTGGCGTTCCCGGACCCGGCCTACCCCGATTCCTTCTATTACGTCGACGTCGCGCGCGCGCTCGCGTCGGGCCACGGCCTCAGTGTCGACTTCGTCTGGATCTTCGCCGAGGTCGGCGGGAAGCTCCCGACCGACGCCGTCCTGCCCATCCCATCGAACGCGCACTGGCTCCCGCTCGCGTCGTTCATCCAGGCGCCGTTCGTCGCCGTCATGGGCGCGAACGCGATCGCGTCCGCCCTGCCGATGGTCCTGATCGGCTCGCTCGCGGCGCCGCTGACGTGGTTCATCGCTCGGGACATCGGGGCGTCGAGGACGGTCGGGCTCGGTGCCGGTGTCATGTCGGCGATCCCGGCGGCCGGCGCGGTGTTCATGGCCCAGCCCGAGAACTTCGCGATCTTCCAGCCGCTCGTCGCGGCGACACTGTGGTGCACCGCCCGCGGCCTGCGCGGGGACACGCGCGCGTACGCCCTCGCGGGCCTGCTCGTGGGGCTCGCTTCGATCGCCCGCAACGATGCCTTCCTGCTGGGCGCGGCGGTCGGGCTCGTCTTCGTCATCGACCGGGTCCGCGCGTGGCGGCGGGACAGGGCGCCGCGCATGCCGTGGACGGCGGCCGCCGGCTGCCTCGCGCTCTATCTCCTCGTCGTCGTGCCCTGGTGGTACCGGCAGCTCTCGGTGTTCGGGTCCATCTCGCCGACCGCCTCCACCGGAACTGCGCTGTGGCTGACCGACTACCGGCAGTGGAACAGCATCACCGCCGACGTTTCGCTCTCGAACTTCCTGGCGCAGGGTCCGGCGGGCATCATCGGCAGCCGGATCGGCGGCCTCGTGTCCGCGGCGGCGAACTTCGCGCTGATCGTCGGCTCGCTGCT
>JBJMNA010000291.1:0-5826 GCA_045804485.1 Chloroflexota bacterium | reverse complement strand
GGGAATGCTGGTATCGCTCCCGACGACGAGGACGGTTCCGTCCCGCAGCAGATGGGCTGAACGGACGAATTTTGTCTGGCCCATCGGTTGATCGACTGCGGTCCAGTTCGCTGTCGTCGGGTCGAACAGCTGGGCGGTCGCCATGCCAGTGGACGAGGCGCTGCTGCCACCGCCGACGAGCAGGACCTTCCCATTTGCGAGCTGGTTCAGGACCAGCAGGTCGCTGTAGCTCCATTTCAGCGGCCCGGTCGCCGTGAAGGTCCGCTTTGTCGGGTCGAAGAGGTCACAGGAGCTCGGACGGCCGCCACAGACGAGCACCCGACCGTCAGTCAGCGTGATCGACGACTGCTCGTCCTTTCGTCCCGTGGTCATCTGACCGGCGGTGGCCGTCCACTGTCGTGACGTCGGGTCGTAGAGCTCAGCGGACGTGTCCGGATCCGCGAACCCGCCGGTGACGAGGACACGTCCGTCGGTTAGTCGCGTGATGCCCAGAGGACCGGCGCGGACCATCGTCATGCTGCCGGTCGCCGTCCACGTCCCGCTTGCGGGATCGAACAGCTCCGCGCTCGAGTTCCCGCCAATGTTGCCGCCCCCGGCGGCGAGGACCTTTCCATCGGCGAGAGTGATGCCGAAGCCTTGGCCACGGTTCTCGATCGGCTTGCCGGTGAGCGTCCAGGCTCCGGTCGTCGGATCGAAGAGCTCGGCGGATCCGGTATCCGACCCGCCAGCCACGAGGACCTTGCCGCCGTCGAGCCGTGCCGCGATAGCGTAGCCGCGGCCGACGTGCAGCGCCCCGGTATTCGCCCACGTGCCCGTCGCTGGGTCGTACAGCTCCGACGAAGTCGCCGAGCTTCCGCCGGCAAGGAGGACGCGGCCGTCCTTCAGTTGGACGTCGACAAGCGCGTTGCCGCGATCCACTGGGGGCTTTCCTGTCACCGTCCAGACGGGCCCCGGACTTGCTGTAGGCACGGCGGTCGACGGTCTCGAACCGCCGCCGGTGAGAAGCAACGCACCTCCCAGCACGAGCGCGCCGATCAAGGCGGCCGTGGCGAGGCGAAGAGGCATGGTCATCGTTCGGAACCTCCACGGCACGCGCATGGCGCGCCGCTGACGGGTGTGGTCGATCTCAGCGAGGGCGGCATCGATCACCCGGTCGGCGAGTTCGTCCCGGCCATCGTCGAAATAGAAGTCGAGAAGGCGGTCGATCTCTCGCTCGCTGGTCATCGCGGTCGTCCTCCGGCCACCGCTGCGGGACGCTCGTCGGCCTCGATGGCCGCGCGCATCGCCCGGTGGGCGTAGTGGAGTCGGGAACGCGCCGTCCCGACCGGGATCTCGAGTCGCTCGGCGATCTCCGTCGGGGTCAGGCCCAGGTAATGCGTGAAGACGAGGATCGCTCTCTGTTCGACCGGCAGTCGCCGGAAGGCGCGATCGAGCAGATCTCGATCGTCGAGCGAGAGCGTCTCGTCGGGTCCAGCAGGTCCGTCGACCGGAAGGACTCGAACGTTGGCGTTCCACGCTCGCGAGCGGCGTGCCTCGGAATAGCTCGCGTTGACCAGGAGGCGCTGCAGCCAGGCGTCGAAACGGTCCGGATCGCGGAGGCTCGGCAGCTCACGCCAGGCGATCACCAGCGTCTGCTGCACGGCGTCCTCGGCCCGTCCGACGTCCCGCAGGATCCGTCGCGCGATCCCCATCAGCCGGTCGCCGCGCGTCCGGACAAGGACGGCGAATGCCTCCCGGTCCCCGTGCTGTGCCTGCTCGACGAGGTCTCGATCCACGAGATCGGTCCTCCGTGGCGCCCATCGGGGACGCCGTCCGACTGTACTGAGTCGGGGAGGCCGGTGCGCGTTCAATCACGGGATGCGCATTGCCGTTGGGAGGTCGGCGGCGCCGGCGCGGTCAGCCCTCGAGAGTGGCCTCGACGCTGAGCTCGACGTTGCCCTTGAGCGCCTGGCTGATCGGACATCCGTCCTTGGCCGCCTCCGCAGCCGCCACGAAATCGCTCGAGGACATCCCCGGGACGACCCCGCGAACCGTCAGGGCGCTCGAGACGACCTTCCAGCCCGCCTCTGCCTTGTCGAACGTGACCTCGGCGCTGACGTCGAGTCGCTCCGGCGGCGTCCCGGCACGGCCCAGCCCCGCCGAGAGCGCCATGGAGAAACACGCCGCGTGTGCGGCTGCGACGAGTTCCTCGGGGCTCGTGAGCCCGTTCGACGATTCCGTCCGCGCCGACCAGGAGACGGGCAGCGACGAGAACGCCCCCGACGACGTGGCTGAGACCGCGCCCGAACCTGTCGCGAGGGGTCCCGACCAGGTGGCTTCGGCTCGGCGGATCGCGGACATGGGCGTCTCCAATCGGATTCGAAAAATCGGTCGGGTCAATCGTCCCACAGGTCCGCCGGAGCGTCGCTGGTGGTTCGCACGGGACCGGGGTGGTGCGGACCCGAGGTGGGCGGTGCGGGCCCGTACAAACGTGCAGGACCGAACGGGACCGCCTGCCCATACCGCATCGCGTCGCTGGCGGCGAGCATCCAAGACGTGCTCACCCCGCGCCGCCGCGTCGCCGCCCTGCTCTTCGCCGCCGTCCTCGCGATGCCCGTCGCGGGGCCCGTTGCTGCGACCGAGCCGGACCCGGGGGCTGTCGTCCCGGTCACGCCGGAGTTCCTCACCCAGGCGGAGCTCGACCTCGTCCACATGACCAACGACCGACGGACGGCCGCTGGCCTTGTTGCGCTTCGCGTCGATCCCGATCTGATGGCGATCGCCCACGCTCGCGCCGAGCTCATGGCCGCGAACGATGTCCTGAGCCATACCGAACCGGACGGTCGCAAGGTGTTCGACCATCTCAACGAAGCCGGGATCACATGGTTCGCCGCCGGCGAGATCATCGTCTGGAACAACTACCCGCTCGAATACACCACCGCCGCGGCGATCGAGGCGTGGGTCGAGTCGCCGCCGCATCACGAGGTGATGTTCTCGACGGGCTACAACTACGTCGGTTTCGGGGCTGCCGTGTCCGCCACCGGTCTGCGCTATTACGCCGGGCTGTTCGTCCGTGAGCCGGACGAGACGGGCGCATGGGCGAAGTTCGGAACCATCACGAAGCGGTCCGTCAGTCACTCGTATGCCCAGGTCACGATCCGCTGGGCGGGCGGCGACCGGCGGCTGCAGGTCCTGACGGCCGGGCTCCGGTACTTCCAGGTCCAACGGCGGCGGGTCGGTGGCTCATGGGTGTCCTGGAGGATCACGACGGCGACCCATCGGACCGTCACGTGGTCGAAGACGTGGGACCGCGAGGTCCGTGTTCGCGCGCGCGACCGTGCCGGCAACTGGGGGCCGTGGCAGGTGATCCGCATCGCCGTCTGAAGGCGCGTCAGCCGGCCCACCACGCGGTGCGATCGGCGCGAAGCAGCTGGAACGACACGAGTACGACCCACAACGGGAAGAGCAGGGCAAGCGGCTCGAAGAAGCCGACGCTCAGCAGCATGACTCCGGCGGCGAGGACGCCGAACCCGATCAACCAGCGCGGCAGGACGCCGCGACGCCGCGCGATGTTGGACGACACGAGCATGAAGACGGCGGCCATCTTGATCGCAAAGACATAGAACAGGGCCTCGGCCAGCGCGCGGCCGAGGATGAACACGGGATCGGTCGCCACCGCGTTGCTCGCTCGGGCCGAGGTCACCGCGGCCGTCGCGGCGGCATCGGCGGCGAAGAGCATCGCGATGAACAGGAATCCACTGCCAAGGAAGACCGTCGCAAAGAACTGGTCCTCGCCTCGGCCGATCCGGCGCCGGAGGGTCGCCAGGAACCACAGGAAGGCGATGCCGGCGAATGGGATGAGGTAGAGCGCGAGCAGCCACGTATCGGCGACCCGGACGAGGCCGTTGCGTGAGCCGCCCTCCTCGCCCAATGGGTCGAGCCGCATCAGGACGAGCGACAGCGTCAGCAACCCGGCGAACAAGAGTCCGGCGACGCCGGCGGCGCGGATCGTGCGGAGATCCTCGATGACGGGATGCTCGTCGGTCGACATCGTCGTGAGCCTAGCGCCGTGCTGTGGTTCGAGCACGCTCCCGACGTCGGCGATGGGATCCAGCACGCCCGACGGCGGAGAGGCCAGCTCCGCCTGACCGGGCCGCTTCCAGCATGGCCTAAGATGCGTCGGTGGACGTCACCCGCACTGACCTCGAAGGCCCTGACCACCATGACCGCCTAGCCCCGGACTGGCTTCGCTGGCTCGGAGCGATCGGCTGGCGGATCCTCGTGAGCCTCGCGCTCGGCGCCTTCCTCGTGCTGATCGCGGCCGCGCTCTCGACGACGACCGTCGCCGTGGTCGTGTCCATCCTGATCGCTGCCGCGTGCTCCCCGTACATCCAGAAGCTCCGGTCGCGCGGCTGGTCGAGGTCCAAGGCGGCCGCCGCCGGGACGGTCGCATCCGCTGGCGTGATCCTCGGTGCGGTCGTCCTCATCGCCCTGGCCGTCGTCCCCTACATCGTCGACGTCCTGCAGGCCGTCCAGGGAGCGATCGTCCACCTGCAGCGCGTCCTGACAGATTCCGGCCTTCCGCCGGAGATCGCGAGCCTCATCGGCGACATCGTCGGCGGCCTGCAGACGTGGTTGTCCGCGCAGACATCGTCCCTGACGGATTCCGCAGCGACGCTCGGCACGATCGGCGTGCTCTCATTGTTCACCGTCTTCTTCCTGCTCCAGGACGGCGACAAGGCCTGGGCCTGGCTCATCAGGCCCGCACGGGAGTGGCGCCGAGAGAGACTCGAGCAGGCCGGACACGACACGCTCCTTCAGGTCGGCGGCTATCTTCGAGGATCGGCCGTCAATGCCGCGGTGGACGCGGTCACCGACTTCGTCTTCCTTCTCGTGCTCGGGGTGCCGCTCGCCGGGCCGCTCGCCGTGCTGGTGTTCTTCGCCGGCTTCGTTCCGTACGTCGGCAACTTCCTCGCCACCCTGACCCTGCTTCTCCTGGCGTTCGCGAGTGGTGGGCCGGTCGTCGTCCTCGCGCTCCTCGGCCTCATCGCCGCGACGAACGTCATCAAGCACCGACGCCTCTCGCCCCTCATCTTCGGCAAGACCGTCAATCTGCATCCGGCTGTGATCCTGATCGCGTTGCCGACGGGTCTGGCCCTCGCCGGCGTCGTCGGCCTGTTCCTCGCTGTCCCCGTCGCGGCGTTCCTGCCGGCTGTCTGGGGCGCGGCCGCGTCGGTCCTCAACGAAGACCCGGAGGCGCGCACCGAGCGGGCGCCGGGCGCCCTCGACGTCCCGGCATGGCTCGACCGCCTCGCCCAGTGGAGCTGGAGGGTGTTGATCGTGCTCGGGCTCACCTGGCTCGCGATCGAGGCTGCCGCCACGGTCCCGCTGGTCGTCGGCCCGATGACCGTGGCGATCATCCTGGCTGCGACGCTGCTGCCCGCCGTCGGCTCCCTCATGCGTCGCGGCTGGACGCGGGGACAGGCGTCGATCGTCGTCGCGGTGGTCGCCTGGGCCGTGGTCGTCGTCTTCACGTTGCTGTCGGTGATCGTCCTCGCCAACCAGGGCGCGGCCATGGTGGCAACGAGCGAGCAGTTGTCATCGGCCCTCGCCGGCGTCGATTGGCCGTCGGCGATCGCCGCGGGCTTCGGGGGCGGCATCCTCCAGACCATCCGGGATGTCCTGACCGGTCTGGCCGCCTTGTTCGTGGGACTCGTGCTGTCAGCCGTGCTGTCGTTCTTCGTCCTCCGCGACGGGTCTCGAGGCTGGGCGGCGCTGACGAGGGGCCTTCCCGGCTGGCGTCACGACATCCTCGACCGTGCGGGGTCCCGGGCAGTCGAGATCCTC
>JBJMNA010000290.1:0-5971 GCA_045804485.1 Chloroflexota bacterium | reverse complement strand
TTACGCGATCGCCTCGGCGTCGCTCGCTGCGTTCCTGCTCTTTTCTGCCTACATCGACAAGATCAACCTCATCCAGGGTCGACGCATCCTGGCCGGCGTGCCGGGTGCCGAGCTCCTGAATTCGGTCAACCTGGCGAACGTCAACGTGTTCATCGCGGCCATGCTCGCGGCGACCCTCGTCTACTTCTTCAGCTCGCTGGCGATCAAGGCGGTGGGGACCACGGCCCAGACGATCATCGTCGAGGTCCGGCGCCAGTTCCGCGAGATGCCCGGGATCATGGACTACAGCCAGCGCCCGGACTACGCCCGGGTCGTCGACATCACCACCGCCGCCGCTCTCCGCCAGATGATCCTGCCGGGCATGGTCGCGGTGATCACACCCATCGCCATCGGGGTCATCCTCGGGTTCGAGGCGGTCGCCGGGATGCTCATGGTCGGCACGATCGCGGGCGTCCTGCTCGCCACCGTCCTCAACAACGGCGGCGGCGCATGGGACAACGCAAAGAAGTACATCGAGTCGGGCAACCTCAAGGATGACGACGGCAATGTCCTCGGCAAGGGCTCGGAAGCCCACGCCGCAGCCGTGGTCGGCGACACCGTCGGCGACCCCTTCAAGGACACCGCCGGCCCGTCACTTCACGTGTTGGTCAAGCTCCTCGCGACCATCTCCCTGGTGTTGGCCCCGCTCTTCATCCGTTAAGTCGTGCCCGGAAGGGAAAAGAGAATCGTCGCAGATGACGTGCCGAGGCCAAGGTGGCGGTGAGCATGTCCGTTCGGAGGCGCGAGGCGATGCTCGGCCGAGCCATCGCGCCGACGATCGCGTGAGCAAGCGCGCGCAGCCGACAACGCGGGCAGCGGCCGCCAGCTGCGACGCCGATGAACGCGGGGCGGTCTGATGGATATCTTCGGCCAGGCCGTTGTCATGGGGATCGTGCAGGGACTGACTGAATTCCTGCCGGTCAGTTCGTCCGGTCACTTGATCATCGTGCCGTTCCTGTTCGGATGGACGGACCCGTTCATCACGTCCTTGGCGTTCAGCGTGATGCTCCACATCGGGACGCTCGCCGCGCTCCTCGTCTATTTCCGGGCGGACTGGATCCGGCTCGTGCCGGCAGGCTTTGCGACCATCCGCGATCGCTCGTTCCGTGCCGACCCGGACCGGCGCCTGGCGTGGCTCCTGGTCGTCGCGACCATCCCGGCCGCGATCGCCGGGTTCCTCCTGTCGGACGTCATCGAGACCGCGTTCCGTGACATCGGCTGGGTCGCCGTCACGCTCGTCCTCGGTGCGGTCATCCTCTGGCTCGCCGACCGGTGGGGGGCGCGCACGAAGGGCGTCGAGGACGTGACCTTCCCGGTCGCTGCCGGGATCGGGACGGCCCAGGCGCTCGCACTCATCCCGGGCTTCAGCCGGTCGGGGATCAGCATCTCGGCCGCGCGCTTCGCCGGGCTCGACCGTGAGGCGGCCGCCCGGTTCTCGTTCCTGATGGCCACGCCCGTCACCGCCGGTGCCGCGCTCTTCGAGGTCCGAAAGCTGATCGCCGGCGAGACCGGCCTGGATGTCCCCATCGGTCCGCTCCTTGCCGGGATGACGGCCGCATTCATCGCTGGGATGATCGCCATCGGCTTCCTGCTCCGATACCTCCGGACGCGCTCGCTGACGATCTTCGTCATCTATCGCCTCGTCCTCGCGGCGGTCGTCGTCGTCGCCTGGCTGCGGTAGCGGGGCTCGAGGGTCGGCCGATGGAGGTCATGAAACAGCTCCGGCAGCGAGCGATCCGCGACCTCGTCGAGCAGCGCCCGATCCGGACCCAGCAGGAGCTCGCCGCGGCCCTCCGCGAGCGCGGTTTCCGGACGACGCAGGCGACGATCTCACGTGATGTCGCCGAGCTCGGCCTGATCAAGGTGACGCGCGAGGGCACCGCCGCCTACGCGCTCCCGCCGCGCCTGATCGAAGCCGAGACGTCGGGCGAGGACCGGCTGCGCAAGCTGATGATCGACCTGCCGATCGAGATCCACGAGGCCGGCCTCCTCCTCGTCGTGCGGACGCTTCCGGGCTCGGCGCACGCGATCGCGGCCGCGCTCGACCGGGCTCGGTGGCCGGAGGTCGCGGGCTCGATCGCTGGTGACGACACGCTCTTCGTGGCTCTGCCCGACCGGGGCTCGCTGCAGCGTATCAAGCGCCGTTTGCTGCGCCTCTCGGAGGGTGCCGCCGGAGGCTGACGAGCCGTGCCAGCGCCTTTGACACACACACGGCGCGGCGGCTACCATTCGCGTCCGGTCGGAACTTCAGGCGCGCGGCTACCGCCGCGGAATGCCTGGAGTTCTTTCCTTTATCCAAGACCGCCCACCCTGGTCTGCCCAACTGACCCACCACCCGAAATGGGGGCACGAGACCGTGAACAACAAGCCCACATACCTCTCCAAGGACGGGCTCGAGAAGCTCCGCGCCGAGCTCGACGAGATGGTCTCGGTGAAGCGGCCCGAGGTCGCCAACCGGATCCACGACGCCAAGGAGCACGGTGACCTCTCGGAGAACGCCGAGTACGAGGACGCCAAGAACGAGCAGGCGTTCGTCGAGGGCCGGATCCAGACGCTCGAGGCGCTGATCAAGAACGCCACGATCATCGACGAGAACCACTCGACCGACCACGTGCAGATCGGCTCGACCGTGTCGGTCGAGAGCCCGGATGGCAAGGAAGCGTTCACCATCGTCGGGTCGGCCGAGGCGAAGCCCGCCGAGGGCCGCATCTCGAACGAGAGCCCCGTCGGCCGCGCACTGCTCGGCAAGAAGAAGGGCGAGAAGGTCGTCGTCAAGGTCCCGGCCGGCGACTTCACCTACAAGATCGTCGGCATCACCTAGATCCTTCGGAGGGTCCGCATGGATTGGGCCGACGAGCTCGCGTCCCGGGTCAGCGGCCCGCAGGTCGTCAACGATTCGAAGACGCCGTCGGGGACCGTCCACGTCGGGAGCCTGCGCGGCCCGGTCATCCTCGACGTCATCACCCGCGCCCTGCGCGCGAACGGGCACGAGACCACGCTCCTCTACGGCGTCGACGACCTCGACCCGATGGACGCCCAGGCACTGTTGACGCCTGACGCGATCGATCGCGAGATGGGACGCCCGCTCGCCCACGTGCCGGATCCCGCCGGCGATTGCCATACCAGCTACGCGCGCCACTTCGCCGGACTGTTCATCGACGTGTTCGCGGGCCTCGGCATCCGGCCGGATCGCTACTACTGGATGAGCGACATCTATCCGACCGGTGCGATGGACCCGTATATCCGGCTCGCGCTCGACCGTGCGGCGCTCGTCCGCGACATCTACCGCCGCGTCGCCAACGTCCAGCATCCCGACACGTGGCACCCGCTCGGTCTCATCTGCCCGACCTGCGGCAAGGTCGGGACGACGATCGTCACGGACTGGAACGGCGACGAGGTGTTCTTCGAGTGTCGGGCGGACCTCGTCACCTGGGCCCGGGGCTGCGGCACGACCGGCTGGATCAGCCCGTTCGGCGGAAAAGCCAAGCTGCCCTGGAACCTCGAATGGGCCGCGCAATGGTCGCTCTTCGGGGTGACCATCGAGCCCGGCGGCAAGGATCTGTCGACCGCGGGCGGGTCGCGGGACCGAAGTGACGCGATCGCGCGCGAGGTGTTCGAGCGCGAGCCGCCCGTCAACGTCCCGTACGAGTTCCTCAACATCGGCGGCAAGAAGATGTCGACCTCAAAGGGCCACGGTGCCGCCGCGCACACCATCGCCGAGGTGATCCCACCCGAGCAGCTGCGCTTCCTCTTCCTCCGGCCACGGCCGAACCAGGCGATAGAATTCGACCCGGACGGGACCGACGCCGTGCCGCGGCTCTTCGACGAGTTCGACCGATTCGCGGCGGCGACCGCCGGTCGCGAGGTGAAGGGCGAGCTGCCGCCGGGGTACGAGGCGACGTTCCGGTACGCGCTCCTCGACCCGGGTGCGGACGTCGCGGAGGAGGCGGCCGCCTACCGGCCCGTGCTTGCGCACCTCGCGCTCCTCGTCCAGATCCCCGGGATCGACATCGCCCGACGGATCGAGGAGGAGAAGGGGAGTGCCCTGACCGACCGAGAACGCGAGATCCTCGACGAACGGATCGTCGCAGCGCGTGCATGGCTCGACGCCTACGCCCCGGAGCGAGCGCGCCTGGTCGTCCGCTACGACGGCACGCCGCCCGAGGCATCGGACCTCGAACCCGATCAGCGGGCGTTCCTCGACCGGCTGGCCGCGAGTGCGGCCACCACGACGCTCGTCGGCGGCGACGCCTGGCAGTCCGCGATCTTCGCCGCGGCCGTGGACAGCGACGTCCCGGCTGGGCGCGCGTTCAGTGCGATCTACCTCGCCTTCCTCGGCCGATCGAACGGCCCGCGCGCCGGCTGGCTGCTCGCGACGCTCGACCCGGGCTTCGTCATCGACCGCCTGCGCGACGCGGCCGGGCTGGCGCGAGCCGGGCGTGGTGGCGCGGCATGAGCGTCGGCGTCCAGCGGCTCCGCGACGAGCCCGACGTCATCCGTGACGGTGCGATCCGCAAGGGCGAGGACCCGGCGCTCGTCGACCGCGCGCTCGAGCTCGATGCTGCCCGACGCCGTCTGCTGGCCGAGACCGAAGCGCTCAAGGCCGAGCGCAACGCCGCGTCCAAGCAGATCGGTGAGGCGATCAAGGCTGGCGCGGCGGCCGATGGACCCGAGGTGGCCGACCTCCGGGCGACGTCCACGGCCGCGGGCACGCGGATCGCCGCGCTCGATGCCGAGCTCGCCACGACCGAGGCGGCGCTCGACGACCAGCTATTGCGCATCCCGAACCCGCCGGACGCGGACATCCCCGTCGGCGGCGAGGAGGCGAACGTCACCATCCGCACCTGGGGCGAGCTCCTCCCGGTCGAGACCGATGGCTGGACGCGCAAACCGCACTGGGAGCTCGGCGACGCGCTCGACATCCTCGACAACGCGCGTGGCGCGAAGATCACGGGCTCCGGGTTCCCGGTCTACAAGGGCGCCGGGTCCACGCTGCAGCGCGCGCTCATCAACTGGTTCCTCGATGTCCATGGCCGCGAGAACGGGATGACCGAGGTGTGGCCGCCCGCCGTCGTCAATACCGCGAGCGCGACGGGCACAGGCCAGATCCCGGACAAGGAAGACCAGATGTACGTCGTGACACGCGACGAGCTCTATCTCGTCCCCACGGCCGAGGTCCCGGTCACGAACCTCCACCGCGACGAGATCCTCGAGGCGGCCGATCTGCCGATCCGCTACGCCGCCTACACCCCCTGCTTCCGCCGCGAAGCGGGCGCGGCCGGCAAGGACACCCGGGGGATCCTCCGCGTCCACCAGTTCGACAAGGTCGAGATGGTCCTGTTCGAAAAGCCCGACGAGTCCGCGGCGGCGCTGGAATGGATGACCGAACGTGCCGAGATCCTCCTCCAGCGCCTCGGGCTCGCCTACCGCGTGCTGCTGATGAGCACGCGGGAGATGGGTTTCACCCAGGCCCGCAAGTACGACCTCGAGGTCTGGTCGCCAGGCGTCGAACGCTGGCTCGAGGTCAGCTCCTGCTCGAACTTCCGCGAGTTCCAGGCGCGCCGGATGGCGATCCGCTATCGCCCGGAGCCCGGCGCGAAGCCAGAGCTCGTCCACACCCTGAACGGATCCGGTCTCGCGCTCGCACGGGTCGTCGCCGCGATCCTCGAGACCTACCAGCAGCCGGACGGCACGATCGCCGTGCCTGAGGTGCTTCGAGCCTACATGGGCCGCGCTACCATCTCCTGAAGGGGAGGGACCGCCCATGACCGATACGCCGCCACCGCCCGCCGAACCGTCTCCGTCGGGACAACCGGCACCGGCCGCACCCGCGGCACCGGCCGAACCAGCAAGTCAGGCAGCACCGCCGGCGCCCGGCGCGTGGGAGAGCCCGGAGCGGGTCGAGGGACCGGCGCCCGGCATCGAATACGCG
>JBJMNA010000289.1:0-5120 GCA_045804485.1 Chloroflexota bacterium | reverse complement strand
TCGACGGACTGGATCGCCTCGAACACCTCGAGAGCCCGGCGCGCCTTGTTGGACTGGAGCGGGCCCACCAGCTGCCAGCGCGCGCCCGGGACCTCGGGCGCCTTGCCGGCCGCCTCCTGCACGCGGTTCTCGCCGAGCAGGTCGAGACCGGCCGAGACCGCGTCGCGCAGCGCGTCCGCATCCACCGTCTTCGAGACCGCCACGAGCGTGACGGCCTCGGGCGAGCGCCCGCCGCGGGCGCAGGCGACCGCGATCCGATCCAGGACCCGGGCACGAGCGTCGCGATACCGCTCGACGCGTGTCTCGGAGTCGGTCATCTCGGAACGGCCGGCGTGACGCCGGCGCCGGTCACTTCCGGCGGAGGAAGCTCGGGATCTCGAGGTCGTCGGCGTCGTAGGTCGTGGCCGGACGCGACGAGCTGCTGCTCCCCACGGAGCGCTCGACCCGCGGCACGGCGCCAACGGCGGCGGCCTCGTCGTCGAACGGGCTCGAGGTCGGCAGGCTGTCGGGATAGCCACCGTCGGAGACCTCGTCGCGCTGGCGCTGCAGCTCGTCGAGGAAGTCGCGCTCGCGCGACGGCCGGCCGCTCGCTGCCGCATCCATGACGCCGGCCGACGCATCTGCGCGAGCGGTCTGGCGCTTCTTGCCGCCGTCGAACCCGGTCGCGATGACGGTGATCATGACCTCGTCGCCGAGCCGGTCGTTGAAGCTCGTCCCGAAGATGATGTTCGCCTCTGGATCGGCCGCTTGACGGATCTCCTCGGCTGCCTCGGTCACCTCGTACAGGCTCAGCGTCGACGAGCCGGAGATGTTGAACAGGATCCCCTGGGCGCCCGCGATGTCGACCTCGAGGAGCGGGCTCGCGATCGCCTGGCGAGCGGCCTCCACGGCCCGGTTCTCGCCCGAGGCGCGGCCGATGCCCATCAGGGCAGATCCGGCGTCCTTCATGATCGCGCGCACGTCGGCGAAGTCGAGATTGATGAGGCCGGGCATCGTGATGATGTCGCTGATGCCCTGGACGCCCTGGCGCAGGACGTCGTCGACGACCCGGAACGCGTCGAGGATGCTCGTGTTCTTCTGGACGACGTCCTTGAGCCGGTCGTTCGGGATCGTGATCAGCGTGTCGACCTGGCTCTTGAGCTCCTCGGCCGCCTTCTCCGCGACGAGCTTGCGCTTGGAGCCTTCGAAGCCGAACGGCTTGGTCACGACGCCGATGGTGAGCGCGCCGCCCTCCTTGGCGATCTGCGCGACGACGGGCGCGGCGCCCGATCCCGTCCCGCCGCCGAGTCCTGCGGTGATGAACACCATGTCCGAGTCGACGAGCGCCTGGCCGATCTTCTCGGCGTCCTCTTCGGCGGCGCGCTGGCCGATGGACGAGTCCCCGCCGGCGCCGAGGCCGCGGGTGATCTTGTCGCCGATGCGGATCTTGTGCGGGGCATCCGCCTGGAGCAGTGCCTGCGCATCCGTGTTGCAGGCGATGAACTCCACGCCCATCATCTCCGCCCGGATCATCCGGTTGACGGCGTTGCTCCCGCCGCCCCCGACACCGATGACGCGGATCAGCGCGAAGTTCTCCGAATCGGAACGCAACGGCATCGGGCTCTCCTCAGCGACCATCTGCGGACGTGACGTGGCTCCGTGGACCCGGGTTGGCCTTCCCGGTGCTGAGCGGGTCCGGTCTGGCGGGAAGTATACCCTCGCCCGCCCGCCGGTGACCGTCCAAAACGACGGAATGGCCGGGGCATCGCGCGGATGGGCGGTGCCTTCACGCACCGCGCGCCGCGGAGGCGTCAGCCCGGCAGGAAGCTCAGGCGGACGGTCCTGACGCCGTTGTCGGCGTTCGGGTCGAGGAGGCAGATCGACTGCCACGTCCCGAGTGCCAGCCGTCCGTCGAGGACGGGGACGGTGAGTGACGGCGACACGAGCAGGGGCAGGACATGGTCGGCGCCGTGACCGGGCGAACCGTGCCGGTGACGATACGACCCCTCGACTCGTGGCAGGAGGCGATCCAGCGCCGCCATCAGGTCGTCGTCCGACCCTGCTCCGATCTCCACGACGACGACACCCGCCGTCGCGTGCGGCACGAAGACCGACAGGAGGCCGTCGCTGCCGGGAGCGACCTCGGCGAGGAACGCGGCACAGTCAGCGGTCAGATCGTGGAGCCCGCGCCCGCTCCCCGTCCGGACGGTCAGCTCCCGCGTGTCTACGGGAAGATGCTCCGGATCGCGTCGCGGATGCGCCCGAGCCCGCCGCCCGCCGGCGCAGATTCGTAGTGGTGCGGCTCCCCGGCCGACAGACTCGCCGCGCCCCACTGGAGCAGCCCGACGGCCGTGCTGTAGCTCGGCGTCAGGAGGGTGTCGACCAGCCCGCCGATGTTCGATGGAGCCGCCACCCGGACCGGCATCTGGAGGACCTCGCGGCCGAGCTCCGCCGCGCCCGCGAGCTGTGAGCCGCCGCCGGTCAGGATGACGCCGGCCGGCAGCATCCCGACCCCGGCGGCCCGGATCTCGTTACGCAACAGCTCGAAGGTCTCACGCATCCGGGCCTCGATGATCTGCGACACCTCGAGTCGGCTGACCGTGCGCCCCGCATCCTCGCCGAGCACCTCGACGCTGATCTCCTCGTCCTCGCCGACATGGCGCAGGTCGGACGTCCCGTGGCTGACCTTCAGGTCTTCCGCTGTCTGGATCGTCGTCTTCAAGCCGATCGCGATGTCGTTGGTCACATTGGCGCCACCGACCGGCAGCACACGCGTGTGGAACGGCGACCCATCCTGGAACAGCGCGAGGTCGATGGTGCCCGCGCCGATGTCGGCGACGGCGACCCCGAGCTCCTTCTCGGTCTCGGACAGGACGGCTTCCGCCGATGCGAGCGAATCGACAACGAGCTCATCGATCTTGACGCCCGCCGCGGCGACGCATTTGGTGAGGTTCTGGACCGCCGTCGCCGACGCCGTGACGATGTGCGTCTCGACCTCGAGTCGCAGCGCGCTCATGCCGAGCGGATCCTTCACGCCCTCCTGGCCGTCGACCGTGAACCCGCGCCGCTCGACGTGGAGGAGCACTCGGTTGGACGGGATCGAGACCGCACGCGCCACCTCGATCGCGCGGTTGACGTCCTCGCGGGTCACCTCGCGGTGGTGCGCGGTGACCGCGACCTGGCCGCGCGAGTTGAGGCTCTCGACGTGCTGCCCGCCGACGCCGACGAAGGCGCGGTCGATCTTCCAGCCGGACAAGCGCTCTGCCCGCTCGACCGAATCGGCGATCGACCGGACGGTCTGGTCGATGTTGATCACGACACCCTTCTTGAGCCCGGACGCCGGGACCGTGCCGTGGCCCATGATCGTCAGCCGGCCGTCGCGGCTCACCTCCCCGATGAGCGCGCAGACCTTGCTGGTGCCGACGTCGATACCGACGAGGACCGCTTCTCGTTCCACCGTTCCGTTCGTCTCCGTTCGTAGGTTCGGGTCTACAGGAAGTGGCGCCGGATGAGGGCCACGTTATCGAAGATGCGCAGACCGAACGTGATGAGGGCCACCAGGTAGAGATCGAGGCCGAGCCGGTCGCCGATGAATGTCAGGAGCACCGCGACGATGGCGTTGACCACGAACCCGCTGATGAAGATGCGATTGTCATAGACCCCATCGAGCTCGGCACGGACCGCTCCGAGGACGGAATCGAGCGCGGCGAGGATCGCCACGGCCGAGTACCGACTGAGTTCGAAGCCGACATTGACGTTGAGGACGAGTCCCGCGAGGACACCGACGAGGAGTCCGAGCAGGGGCAGCAGCACGGGGGGTCGTCCTCGCTCCGATGGTTTGGGCAAGGCTACCCGACGGGGACGGCCCGCGCCACCTCATGGCCTCTTGCTCGGCTTCGGCGATTTCGACGGTGACGGCGTCGAGCGCGGGGTGTACGTGCCGTCCGTTCCCGACGCGAGGATCACCCGGCTGACCGCCTCCTCCCGGCCGGCGAGAAGGCTCCGGAGTAGCCGGACCTGCTCCGGGATGAGCTCGGTCGTGCGGAGGCTCGGCGTGTAGAAGCCGAACACCGCGGACCAGCCCGGGGGTCGCGCGTCGAGGACGAACCCGTTCTCATCTGACACCGTCAGCCCGAGCGACACGGCCGAGGAACCGACGTCGGCTGGACGCAGCGAGGCGAGCCGCGTGGCGGCATCAAGGTCGACCGGGTCGAGGTGGCCGCCGACGCTGACGATCTTCGCGCTCGCGCGCCTGTCGTCGACGACCGGGAGCGCTCCGGCGGCAGGAGGCGCCTCGGCGGGGAGCTTCGCGAACAGCGTGCCGCCGGAGTCGACGAGATAGCGATCCTGGTCGACCTTCCAGACGAGCACCGGCTTCCGTTCGTCGATGGAGACCGCGAGCGTCCCGGGCAGCTGGACCTGGACGCGGGCGCCCGAGACCGTCGGCATCTTCTCGAGCGCCGTGACGAGCGGCGTCGTGGACAGGCCGAACACGTTCTGCCCGCGCGCGCCCGCGAGGGCCGCCTCGACGGCGTTCTGGTCGGTGAACGTCAGCCCCTTGAGGTCGAGCTTCGTGTACTCGAAGGCCGACGACGCGCCGACGCCATAGATCGCGGCCGCCGACAGCAGCATGGCCAGACCGGCCCCCGCCCGCACGGCCGACAGGCCGGCCGAGGCGCGGCGGATGGGGCGTGTCCGACGGCCGGGTATCGGCGTCCGGCTGCGCCCCGCCACCGGCCGGCCGTTCATCGCGGCAGATCGCCGACAGTGAGCCGCCGCCCGGCCCGCGCGGCATGGCGCGCGACGGCGAGGTCGACGATCTTGATGCACACGTCCGCGAACGAGTAGCCGGCCTCGGCGGGCATCGTCGGGAACAGGCTGATCGGCGTGAACCCCGGGATCGTGTTGATCTCCGACAGCACGATCCGCTCCCCGGCGAGCAGGAAGTCGACGCGCGCGAAGCCGTCCCCACCGATCGCGCGGAACGCGTCGCGCGCGATCTTCTAGAGCGTCGCCCGTTGCGCGTCCGTGAGCTCTGCACGGGTGGATGTCTCCGACAGCCCGGCCGTGTACTTCGCCGCGTAGTCGTAGAACTCGTGCCCGGACACGATCTCGCCTGGGCCGAACAGCTCGAGATCGGC
>JBJMNA010000288.1:0-5269 GCA_045804485.1 Chloroflexota bacterium | reverse complement strand
GGTTCGTCATCGAAACCGTCCGGTTGACGAGGTTGCCGAAGTCATTCGCGAGGTCCGCGTTGTAGCGCCGCACGAACGAATCCCAGCTCACCTCCGCGTCGCGGTCGAACGGGACCTCGCGCAGCACGACATAGCGCGCCCCGTCCGCGCCGAAAGCCGCGACGAAGTCATTCGGGTCGAGGAAGTTCCCGCGGCTCTTGCTCATCCGCTCGCCGCCAGCCGCAAGGAGCCAGCCGTGGACCCAGACCTCGCGCGGCGCTTCGAGCCCGGCGCTCCAGAGCATCGCAGGCCAGAAGAGCGTGTGGAAGCGGGCGATGTCCTTGCCGATGATGTGAAGGTCCGCCGGCCACCACTGAGCGAAGGCGTCGGGATCGGACGGGAAACCAGCGCCCGTGATGTAGTTGATGAGGGCGTCGTACCAGACGTAGATCTTGCCCGCCGCCGGATCCCAGGAACCGTCATCGCGCTGCGCCGATCCGCCGTCCTCGGCGATCGGGAACGGGATGCCCCAGTCGCCCGGTGTGCGCTCGCGGCTGATCGAGAAGTCCTCGAGCCCGCCTCGGATGAAGCCGAGCATCTCATTGCGCCGGTAGTCCGGCTGGACGAACTCGGGGTGCTCCGCGAAGTGACGTTCGAGCCGCTCCTGGTAGGCGGACAGACGGAAGAACCAGTTTCGCTCGGTCAGCCACTGGAGCGGGATCTCAGGGTGGTTGGGACAGATCGTCCCGCGCGCCGTCTCGACGACGTCGGACGCGTTCCGGAACCCCTCGTTCGGGCAGTACCAACCCTCATACGTGCCGAGGTAGATGTCGCCGTTGGCATAGGCGCGCCGGACCATCTCCTGCGCGGCCATGACGTGATCGGGGTCGGTCGTGCGGATGAACCGGTCGGGAGCGATCGCGAGTGCGTCCTCGGCCGCATGGAACAGAGCGACCTTCTCGTCGACGAACTCCTTCGTCGGGCGCCCCTCGTCGACCGCGGCCTGGGCGATGTTGATGGAGTGCTCGTCGGTGCCGGTCAGGAACCGCGTGTCGTCGCCGAGCATCCGATGCCACCGTGCGATCGCGTCCGCGCCGATGACCTCGTACAGCGTGTGGAGGCCTGGCTTGTTGTTCGCATAGGCGATGGACGTGGTCAGGTAGAAGCGGGTTCGGTCGGCCATGGGCGCCGAATGGTAGCAGGGCGACCATCCGGTCCTTCCTGTTATCGTTCGCGCGATGTCTGAACGCGATGCCACGGAACGGCGGTCCATCGCGGTCATCGGGGCCGGATACGTCGGTCTCGTCAGCGCCGTCGGCCTCGCGGGGATGGGCCACCGGATCGAGCTCGTCGAGACCGATCCCGTACGACTCCGCTCCCTGCGCGACGGTCGAGTCCCCTTCACCGAACGCGGCGTCCAGGACGCCCTCAACAGCGCCCTGTCCTCGGGCGCGCTGACCGTCCTCGATCACACCTCGAAGACGACCGCGGAGATCGTCTTGATCTGTGTCGGCACGCCGATCGACGACAGCGGCCACGCCGACGTCCGCGCCGTCGAGGCAGTCCTTGCGGAGATCGCCGCTCTCCAACGCCGACCCGTTGCCGTCGTCCGCAGCACGATGCCGGTCGGCACGTCGCAGCGGCTGCTGCGCGACGGCCACGTCACCGACCCATCGCATTTCTTCACGGTCCCGGAGTTCCTGCGACAGGGCTCCGCGCTGGCCGATTTCGCGAAGCCCACACGCGTCGTCATCGGCCGGTCGCCCCAGGCCGATCCGGCTGCCGAGGCCATCCTCGTCGACGTGTTCGGGGCGTTCGGCGGTCCGCTCCGACTCGTCACGCTCGAGGAGGCGGAGCTCATCAAGAACGGAGCGAACGCGTTCCTCGCCCTGAAGATCTCCTTCGCCAACGAGATGGCGGCCCTCGCCGAGCGCGCGGGCGCCGACGTCGGACCGGTCCTCGAGGGGATCGGGCTCGACCCACGGATCGGGTCGACCTATCTCCACCCGAGCTTCGGGTTCGGCGGCAGCTGTCTGCCGAAGGAGCTCCAGACCATCGCCACGTCCGGCATCGAGCGCGGGCTCGACATGCACGTGACATCCGCCGCTCACCTGGCGAATCTCGCGCACCAGGACATGTTCGCCGAGCGCATCGACACCATCCTCGGCGGCGTCTCGGGCCGCCGGATCGCGCTCCTCGGACTGGCCTTCAAGGCGGGCACGGACGACATCCGATCGTCGCCCGCCGTCCGGCTCGCCGGCTGGTTGCTCGACCACGGCGCCGACGTCCACGCGTACGACCCGGCGGCGGCCGGGCACGCGTCGCGCGCGCTGCCCGGACTCGTCGTCGCGGACGGCCCGTCGGCGGCGCTCGAGAATGCTGAGGCCGCGGTGATCGCCACGGAGTGGCCCGAGTTCAAGGACCTCGACTGGGCCACCGCCCGTGACCGCATGGCGACGCCCCTCGTGATCGATGGCCGGCGACTCCTCGACCCAGCGACGATGCGGGGACTGGGGTATCGGTACGAGCGCGTCGGGTCGCCGACGAGCGTTCCCGACACCGCCGCTGCTGACGCGGATGCGGACGGGGCGTCGGCCGGCGTCGCGGTCGGGCGCCGCTCCGCTGCTCATCGGGCAGCGACTGGATGACCGCGGACTCTCGAGTCGCGGTCGTCGGTCTCGGATACGTCGGCCTGCCTCTTGCGGTCGCCTTCGCCGAGGCCGGTCTCGACGTCGAAGGCATCGACGTCTCTGAGGCTCGTGTCGCCACCATCCGCGCGGGTCGCTCCCCGATCGACGACATCTCGGATGAGCGGCTCGCGGTCGCGCGCGAGGGTCGTCTCCGCGTCTCCACCCTGACGGACGCGCGAGTCGCCGACGCCGACGCGGTCTTCGTCTGCGTCCCGACGCCCATTCGGACGACCAAGGACCCCGATCTCGAACCTGTCCTTGCGGCGGCCGGGTTCCTGCGCGACACGATCCGTGCCGGCCAGCTCGTCGTCCTCCAGTCGACGACCTACCCCGGCACGACCATGGGCCCGTTCCGGGCGGTCATCGAGGAGCGCGGGCTGGTCGCAGGCCGCGACTTCGACCTCGCCTATGCGCCCGAACGCGTGAACCCGGGTGATCCGGCGAGCGCCGCGCGTGAGGTGCCGCGGCTCGTCGGCGGGATGACGCCGCAGGCGGCCGAGCGCGCCAGGAAGCTGCTCTGCCAGATCAACGACCGCGTCATCGCTGTCTCGTCGCCGGATGCCGCGGAGATGGCGAAGCTTCTCGAGAACGTCTTCCGCAATGTGAACATCGCATTCGTGAACCAGCTCGCGCTGCTGTGCGAGCGGATGGACCTCGACGTCTGGGAGGTCATCGACGCCGCGGCGACCAAGCCGTTCGGGTTCATGCGATTCACGCCAGGGCCCGGGGTCGGCGGCCACTGCATCCCTGTGGACCCCTACTACCTGTCGTGGCGTGCGCGCGAATTCGACTTCGTCGATCGCTTCATCGAGCTCGCCGGTGATATCAACCTGGCGATGCCGCGCCACGTCGTCGACCTCGTCGCCGAGGCACTGAACGACCGCGGGCGTGCGATCCGCGACGCGCGGGTCGGCGTCGTCGGCGTCGCCTTCAAACCCAACGTGCAGGACGACCGCAACTCCCCGGCAGCGGACGTCATCGCGGGGATCGCCGCACGTGGCGGCGACGTCCGTTACCACGATCCACACGTCGCGACGTTCCGCGACGGCGACGGCGTGACACGCGACGGCGTGGATCTCGAGAGCCTGATCGACTGGGCGGACGTCATCGTCGTCGTGACCGCGCACCGCGCGATCGACTGGACCGCGCTCTACGGGACCGCGGCGCTCGTGGTCGACACCGTCAACTCGTCGGCTGGACACGGCGTGAGCGAACGACAGGTGCTTCGTCTCGGCGCGGGCTGGTCCGGCTCGGGCGCACGGCCGGAGGGATCGGCTCGGCGGTGAGCGACGGGGAGCGGGCGCCGGGCGCACGGCCGCGGATCGCATACCTCTCCTACTCGAGCGGCGAGTACGACGCGCGGACGTTCCGGATGGCGGCGTCGGCGGTGGAGGCGGGATGGGACGTCACCGTGTACGCGCGGTGGCACCGCGGGCTGGCGCCGGTCGAAGAACGGGACGGCTATCGGGTCGTCCGCGCCCCGCGCGAGTGGCGCTATCTTGTGCCCGGACTGCGCGGCCGGGCTCGCCGGCGATACCGTGCGGCGATCTCGCGGCCGCGTCCGGCGGCGACGCCGACGACCGCCGCAACGCCGATCCGGCCGATGCGGGGTCTCCGGTCGATCCGCTTCCGGCCGCTCGAGCACTGGCATTGGTGGCAGCGGATCCGCGAGTTCCCGCTCCAGCCGATGGGCTGGGCGATCGCCCTTGACGATGTCGTCGAGCCGGCCGACATCTGGCACGGGATGTGGGCGGGGTCCCTGCCGGCGCTCGACCGGATGCGCCGCCGCCATGGCGGCCGGACGATCTACGACAGCCGCGACGTCTTCATGCAGTCGCGGAAATTTGCCCGCCTCGGACGACCCGGGCGATGGCTGCTGGAAGCCGCCGAGCGTCGCTGGGCCCGGCGGGTCGACCGGGTGATGACCGTCAGCGAGGCGTACGCGGGATTGCTGGAACGGCTCCTCGGCGTCCGAACGCCCGCGGTCGTCATGAACACGCCACGGACCTGGACGCCACCGTCACCGAGACCGGATCTCATCCGCGATGCGCTCGGCCTCCGGCGGGAAGTCGCGGTCGTCCTCTACCAGGGGATCCTGACGATGGAGCGTGGCATCGAGCAGACGATGGATGCGATTCTCGAGGTCCCGTCCGCGATCCTCGTGCTGATGGGGTTCGGGCCGCTCGAGAAGCACTTCACCGAGGCGGTCGCGCGTCCGCCCTATCTCGGTCGCGTGCTGCTCCTCCCGCCCGTCCCGCCTGCGGATCTCCTGCGCTGGAGTGCGTCGGCCGACGTCCTAGTCATGGCGATCCAGCCGACCACGCTCAATCATCAGTACACCACGCCGCAGAAGCTCTTCGAGAGCCTCGCCGCGGGCGTCCCGGTCGTTGCCTCAGACCTCCCCGGGATGGCCCCCATCGTCCGATCGACCGACGCCGGCGTCCTGTGCGACCCGACCTCGCCCGCGAGCATCGCTGCGGCGATCACGACGATCGTGACCGCCGAGCCAACCGAGCGCGACGCCCTTCGCGAACGGGCGCTTCGCGCCGCGCACGAGCGCTACAACTGGGAGGCGCAGGTCGGGACGTTGTTCTCGGTCT
>JBJMNA010000287.1:0-6156 GCA_045804485.1 Chloroflexota bacterium | reverse complement strand
GGTGGCTGATGATCCCGAGCCGCTCCGCGACGACGGTGCTCCACATGTAGGCGCCGATATTGGTATCTGACGTCTCCGGACTCGTCGTCCCATCGGCGTTGAGCTTGTCGGCTGGCAGCCCGGTGCTCGGGTTCGTCATGGCGACGAATGACGCCCAGGTCGATCGCGCGTATCGGAGCAGCGTCTGGCGCTCGGTCTCGCGGTGTGGTCCTGCGGCGTCGACGGCTGCGGCCACCGTCGACAGGGCGAGGCATGCGGCCAGCGTCGCGACGACGAAGAGCCGGGCTGGGCGGCGTGTGAACATCTCGATCTCCTCCCTGACGTTCTCGATGACCCGTGCCCCGAGGCCCGCGTCAGCCTTTCAATCCGGTCGTTGCGATGCCCTCGGTGATCCAGCGCTGGAACAGGATGAAGATGATCAGGACGGGCACGACGAGGACGACCGACCCCGCCATGAGCATCCCGTGGTCGGCCTGGTACTGGCCGGTCGCGAAGGTCGCGAGGGCGACGGGCAGCGTGTACATCTGGGGCTCCTGGGCCATCACCAGCGGATACAGGAAGCTGTTCCAGTTGCCCAGGAAGGTCAGGATCGCGAGCGTCGCGAGGACCGGTGTCGCCATCGGCAGGACGACCGACCAGAAGATCCGGAACTCGTTGCCGCCGTCGATCCGTGCCGCCTCGAGGAGCTCGTTCGGAACGCCGAGCATGAACTGGCGCATCAGGAAGACGCCGAACGGCCCGGCCAGGAACGGCAGCATCAGACCCGGGTAGGTGTTCACGAGACCGAGCCCGCTCATCAGGATGAAGTTCGGGATGAGCGTGATGCCGGCCGGGACCATGAGCGTCACGAGGACGAGCGCCATGACGATCCGCTTGCCGTGCCAAGGCAGCTTGGCCAGAGCGTACCCGAGCATCGGGCAGAAGAGCAGGTTGCCGACGGTGACGGCCAGGGCGATCAGCGCGGAGTTGAAGAAGAAGCGCGGGAAGTCGAGCTGGTCGAAGAGCCGGCTGTACGCGTCGGTCGTCGGCTGGGAGGGCAGGAATGTCGGCGGGTTGCGCAGGAAGTCGGCTTCCGGCTTGAGCGACCCGAGGACCATCCACAGGAACGGACCGACCATGAAGATGAGGCCGCCGATCAGGATGACGTAGGCCCACGTCGTGGAGCCCTTGCCCTGGCCCACGTGCCGGGGACGCGGTGGGTTCGGCGTCGCCGCGGGGGGCGGAGCCTGTCGGACGGTCGCCGCGGTCATCGCTCGGGCCTCATGCGTCGTCCGACCGAAGGAACTTGAACTGGAAGAACGCGACGATCGCGACGATCAGGAAGAGCACGTACGCGAGCGCGGACGCGTAGCCCTGGTGGAAGAACGTGAAGCCCTGCTGGTACATGTACATCGTCACCGACAGGGTCTTGTCGAGCGGGCCGCCGCCGGTCATGACGAACGGCTCCTCGAAGAGCTGGAGGTAGCCGATGGTGGTGATGACGGTCATGAAGAGGATCGTCGGACGGAGCATCGGGATGGTCACGTGGCGGAACGCCTGCCAGCGGCCGGCCCCGTCGATCGACGCCGCCTCGTACAGCTGCGTCGGGATCGACTGCATGCCGGCGAGGAACACGACCATCGCGAACCCGAGGTTCCGCCAGACCGCCATCGCGATGATCGACGGCATCGCGAGGACCGGGTCAGCGAGCCACGCAGGGCCCTTGATCCCGACCGCGCCGAGGACCAGGTTCACGAGCCCGACGTCGGGATTGAGCAGGAAGCGCCAGACCACCGCGATCGCGACGATGCTCGTGATCACCGGCAGGTAGTAGCCGACGCGGAACGCCGTGCGGAACCGCCGCACTCCCCGGTCGAGCGCGCTCGCGATGACGAGGCCGATGGCCAGCGTCACGGGCACGCCCACGACGACGAAGTAGAAGGTGTTGAAGAGGGCCGTCCAGAACGTCTTGTCCCCGAGCAGCTTGGCGTAGTTGTCGAGCCCGACGAACGTCGCGCCGATCGGGTTCTGGAGGTCCGAGAGCCCGAAGCTCGTGAAGCTGAGCAGCAGCGACGCGACGATCGGGAAGGCGAGGAACAGTCCGAACAGGATGACGAATGGCGCCGCGAAGGCCCATCCGACCAGGTCCTCGCGCAGCGATGGGCCAGTGGCGGAGGAGACGGTCTTCGTCGGCTCCGCTCTGACTCCACGCTGCGCCAGGGCCGGGACGGTCACGTCAGCTGCCCATGCCGATGCTTTCCGCGGCCTTCTGCATCTGGTCCGCGGCGGCCTGCGGGTCGAGCGACCCCGTGGTCATCTTCTCGAGCGCGTCGTTGATCGCTGTCGAGACCTCGCTCCATGTCGGGATCGCCGGCTGAGCCTTGGTGCTCTTCAGCTGCTCGCCGAACATCGCGACGTTCTTGTCGTCCTTGAGCTTCGGGTCATCCCAGGCCGCGGTGACCGCCGGGAGGTCGGTGACCTGGTTGTACCAGCCGACCTGGGTCTTGGGGTCCGTCAGGTACTGGACGAACTTCCAGGCGAGGTCCTTGTTCTTGCTGTCCTTGTAGACGACGAGGTTGCCACCGCCGACGAACGAGGTCGACGAGACCTTCTTCGGGATCGGCGCGAGCGCCCACTTGCTCGCGAAGTCGGCTCCACCTGCCTTGTCGAGGAGGCCGATGTGCCACGGGCCGGAGAAGAACATCGGATGGGTGCCGGACACGAAGGCCGGCGTGATGTCGAAGCCCTCCGGGACCGACTTCGGCGTGAGCCCGTCCTTGAAGAACGACTGGTAGACGGTCAAGGCTTCGACGGCCTGCGGGCTGTTCAAGGTGAACTTGCCCTGCCCGTCGGTGATGTCCCCACCGTTCGACCAGAGGAAGGGCAGGTATTCCTGCCAGTTCTTCGTCCCGAGCGCGATGCCCCACTTGGCGCCGCCCTTGTCCTTCATCGCCTTCGCGGCAGCCTCGAGGTCGTCCCAGGTCGCGGGCGGGTTGGTGATGCCGGCTTTCTCGGCGATGTCCTTTCGGTAGTAGAGCAAGCGGGTCTCGACGTACCACGGAACGCCGGACACTGTGCCGTTCACGATGTTCGTGTTCCAGGCGCTCTCGAAGAAGGCGTCCTTCTGGAAGTTGGCCGGGACCGGCTCAAGAGCGCCCGTCGCGGCGAACTGGCCCATCATGTCGGTGCCCATCTGGCTGACATCGGGCGTCTGGTGACCGGCGATCGCCGTCTGGAGCTTGGCCACCGCCTGTCCCCAGTCCACTGGCGTCACGTTCACGGTGGTGCCCGGGTTGTCCTTCATGAACGCGTCGGCGACCTTCTTGAGCTCGACGCCCTCGTTGCCCATCGCCCAGACCGTGAGCGTCCCACCGACCGAGGCGGCGGCGCTGACGGCCGGAGCCTGGACTGCGGACGCACCGGCTCCGGCGCTGCCGTTGTTGTTCTTGTTGTTCGTCCCGCACGCTGCGAAGACGAGGCCGAAGCTCGCAAGGATGGCGAGCGCGCCGAGCGCCCGTCCCGCCCCGCGCGCCGGTGCAGTGGATCCGTCATACATGTCGCACTCCTGTGCGGCGACGCCGGATGCAGCGCCTGTCCGCTGAGGCCATTGCACGCTCCTGCCGGTGGCGGCCGGGTCGCAGCGGGTGACCGCGAGGTTTCAGTCGAATCTCAACCGCAACGCCGAAGCCCCGGTCGGTGACCGGGGCTTCACATGTGTGGCGGGGGCGCGAGGCCTACGGGTAGAGGCCGCGCATCTCCATCGCATCGGCGACCCGCTTGACCGCCAGCAGATAGGCCGCGGTGCGCATGTTGACGCTCTCGTGGAGTGACATCGCGAGTGTCTCGCCGAATGCCTGGACCATGATGTCCTTGAGCTTCGCGTTGACGACGACCTCGCTCCAGTGGTCGCGGTTGAGGTCCTGGACCCATTCGAAATAGCTGACCGTGACTCCGCCCGCGTTGCACAGGATGTCCGGGATCAGGAAGACGCCGTTCTTGAACAGGATCTCGTCCGCGTCCGGCGTCGTCGGGCCGTTGGCGGCCTCCGCCACCAGACGCGCCTTGATGCGGCCGGCGTTCCGTGACGTGATCTGGTTCTCGAGGGCCGCCGGGATCAGGATGTCGCACTCGACCTCGAGGACGGCCGCGTTCGTGACGTCCGCCGCTCCGGGGAAGCCCTGGACGGTCCCGTGTTCGCTCTTCCAGTTGATGACCTTCGCGATGTCGAGCCCGGCCGGGTTGTGGATACCGCCGGTCGAGTCCGACACGGCGACGACCATCGACCCCTCGTCCTCGATCAGGCGCGCCGCGATCGACCCGGCATTGCCGAAGCCCTGGACCGCGACCTTCGCCTTCGTCAGGTCCATGCCGAGATGGCGGGCCGCCTCGACGATCGTGTAGACGCAGCCACGCGCCGTCGCCTCGTTGCGGCCCTCGGAGCCGCCGAGGCTGATGGGCTTGCCGGTCACGACGCCCGGGACGGTGTAGCCCGCGTGCATCGAGTAGGTGTCCATCATCCAGGCCATGATCTGGGCGTTGGTGTTGACGTCCGGCGCCGGGATGTCCTTCTCGGGCCCGACGAGGATTTCGATCTCGGTGAAAAACCGGCGGGTCAGACCCTCCAGCTCCTTCTTCGACAGGCGCTTCGGGTCGACGATGACGCCGCCCTTGCCGCCGCCGTACGGGATCCCGACGACCGCGCACTTCCAGGTCATCCACATCGCGAGCGCCTTGACCTCGTCGAGCGAGACGTCCTGGTGGTAGCGGATCCCGCCCTTCGCCGGCCCGCGGCCGAGGTTGTGCTGGACGCGGTAGCCGGTGAAGACCTCGACGGACCCGTCATCCATGTGGACCGGGAAATGGACCGTGAACTCACGGCGCGGCTCACGCAGGACGAGGCGCATGCCGGGATCGAGCCCGAGGCGCTCCGCTGCGAGGTCGAACTGCCGCTGCGCGACTTCCCAGGCGTTGATCTGCGCAGCGACGTGCTCGGTGGTCATGGGATGGAAGACCTCACGTGTCTGGCGGTCACCCGACCGCCGTCAGTTCGGGTCGTCTCCCGGACGACCCCACGGGGCGCGGGGCGGGTCTCGGGGACCGGATCGACCGCCTGCGCGCGACTCATGTTCAGGCCGGAGTATAGACGGGCCTCGCCGTTTCGCGCCTGCCCGATGGTACCGGGTCACAACGATGCCGCAACCATGTCGCAACCGTTCGCCCGGCCGCTGCTGATGGCGTATCAGGGTCGATACAGGACCGCGGCGCCGACGCAGCCCGGTCCGACGTGTGGCCCGACGGACGCCCCGACGAGGGTGATCGTCACGTCTTCCGGGTCGAGGCCGGCTCGCCTGGCGACCTCGTCCCGGAACGCCTCGATGTCGGGGCTCATCGTGTGGAGGATCGCCAACCGCTCGACCGGCCGCTCGATGATGAGCTCGATCATCCGGTCGCGCGCCTTCGTCCGCGTCCGGACCTTGTCGACCGTCTCGATGATCCCGTCCTCGACCCGGATGATCGGCTTGACCGACAGCAGCGTCCCGATGGCCGCCTGCGGGCCGCTGATCCGGCCGCCCTTCTTCAGGTACTCGAGGGTCTCGAGGGTGAGGTAGATGCGGATGTCCCGCGCACGTGCTTCGAGCGTCTCGGCGATCTCGGCCGCGGGTCGTCCGTCTGCGGCGAGCTCGACGCCCATCCGGGCGAGGATCCCCTCGCCCATCGACGCTCCCTGGGAATCGACGACGTGGATCTCGCGGTCCGGCAGCATATCGCGCGCGACCTGCGCGCTCTTGATCGTCCCCGATAGCGTGCCCGCGACATGGATCGAGATGATCGCCTCCGCACCAGCCTCGAAGGCAGCCTCGTAGGCGTCCTTGAAATCGCCGGGCGACGACGCGGCAGTCTTGGGGAACGGCGCGTCGGGCGCGACCATGCGCTCCCAGAACGCCTCGGTCGAGAGGTCCACGCCCGCCCGGAAGGTGTCCGCACCGAAGGTCACCAGGAGCGGGACGATGGTGATGGCCTCGGCGTCCGCGTCGGCCGGGTCGAAGTCCGATGCCGAATCGGTGAAGATCGCGACGCGGCTCACGGATCGGCTCCTCCTGGCGGCTGGGCCCCGAACGTTGCCGGCATGATACGGGCCGGAGTCCATCGAGAAGTCGCGCCCGCTAGGATTCCCTG
>JBJMNA010000286.1:0-6424 GCA_045804485.1 Chloroflexota bacterium | reverse complement strand
GAACAACGGCGCGATCGCGACGATCGGGATCGTCTGGCTCGTCACGAGAAGCGGCTCGACGGCGCGTCGGACCGGGGCCCACCGATCGAGCGCGATGGCGGTCAGCATCGCCAGAACGACCGACACCGCGCAGCCGGTCAGCGCCTCGACGAGCGTCGGAACGAGATGGCCGGCGGCGACCTCCCGGGCGTCCCACAGCGAGATGGCGACACGGGACGGCGCCGGGAGCACGATCGGGTCGAGACCGGCGACGCGGACATAGGCCTCCCATACGAGCAGGAGGACGGCGACGAGGATGACCGGCGATCCCCAGCGACCGGCCGCGCCGGGTGAGCGCGTCATGGCAGGTAGTCGTTCGTGAACAACGCGGCGTAATCGGGCGCCTTGGCCAGGGGCTTCCCGTCCGGACCGGTCAGCAGCCCCTGGTCGAACAGGAACCCTGAATAGCCTTGCCACTGGGCGAGCGTCTGGCGACCGACCTCACCCGACGCGTCCCGCAGGTACCCGCCCGACGCGAGGAATCGCTGGCTCGCGGCCGGCAGCTCGGGCGAACCGTCGAACACGCCTGGGTTCTGAGCGACGAGGGTCGCCGCGGCCGCGTCCGGATCGTCGGCGGCGACGCCGAAACCGCGGGCCGTCGCGCCGACGAAGGCCCGCGCGAGGTCCGGATGTGCCGCGAGCCAGCGGCTGTCGCAGGCCATGACGACCTGGTAGAAGTCGGGGAAGCCGTAGTCACCGAACTTGAACGTCCGCAGCTTGATGCCGCGCTGCTCAGCTTCGATGCCTTCCCACGCCGCAAATGTGATGACGAAATCGGCTCGCTTCGCATACAGCGCCTCGTAGGCCGCTGTGTCGAGGGTGACCGTCTTGAACGCGCCCTTGCCGCCGTCGGACTGGATCACCGATCTGAGCGTGGGCTCCTCGTTGGCATAGCCGAAGCCGGCGTACGTCTTGCCGTCGAGTTGTCGCGGTCGGGTGATCGACGACGAATCGAGGACCGCGATCTCCTGCGCGGTGTGCTGGAGGATGGCCATGACCGACACGATCGGTGCCCCGCTCGAGGCGGCGAAGGTGAGCGCGTCCTGGAAGCTGATCCCGCACTCCGCCTGGCCGGCGGCCATCAATGCTTCCGGCGTTGTCGTGCCGTAGGGCAGGATCTGGACGTTCACGCCGGCGTCCGCGTACCAGCCGTTCGCCTTGGCGACATAGATGCCCGTATGGTTCGTGTTGGGCGTCCAGTCGAGCGCGAACCGCACGGTACCGAGCGGCGCCGCGGACGGCGAAGCCGATGCCGATGCACTTGTCGAAGCGGACATGGACGGGAGGGGCAGATGCGGCGACGAGGTCCCACCGGCGTTCGACCCGTTCGAGACGCACCCAACGAGGAAGACGCTGGTCACCGCGAACGCGAGTGACCCTCTTAGACGACCCGGCACGAGACGCGACATCCGATCTCCGTGGACATGAAAAACGCCGCCACCAACGTTTCCGGGGACGACGTCAACGAGTCGACGGGCCTGCTTCCTTCGCCGGTACTAGCCGGATCAGGTTCCGCGGGTCTGTGGCATTCGCCACACTCTCAGCGCACGAGGCGCTCCCCGGAGGCGGTATTCGGTTGTGGCGCGATGGTACACCGAGCGTCAGCCGACGACGGCCGAGACGGCGGATGTCATCGTCGGGACCGGATCTGCGCCGCGGGCCTCGGCGCCGGTGACGTGCTCGCGGAGCCACACCAGGATCTCGTCGATGATCGCGGGGCCCTCGGGTTCGTTGTGGAGCTCGTGCCGCAGATTCGGGTACGTCCGCCGTTCGGTGAGCGGCGCCGACGCGAACACAGCCGACGCCGAGGCGGGCACGAGACGGTCGTCCTGACCGTGCAGCACCAGCGTCGGGATCCCGAACCCTGCCGCGGCCAGCGACTTGACCCTCTCCTGCTCGACACCTGCCTCCCCGCCGAAACGCGTCGTCGAGACCTTCACGCAGAGCGGATCGTCCACGGTCTTTGCCGCGACTGACGGGTCCCGGGACAGAGTCGCGCCGTCGATGCCGTTCGGGACCGCCAAGGTCGGGACGACGCGGGCAAGGACAGGGGCGAGCCGTTTCTTCCACGCCGGCAGCGCGGAATCGAGCGCCGGCGACGTCAAGACGGCGAGATCCGGCGCCGGCCGGTCAGTGAGGAGATAGCCGGCAACGATGAGGCCACCGAGCGAGTGTCCGTACAGGACGACGGGGCGCCCGGAACTCCCCGCGCGGACGACCGTGAGCCGCTCGGCGAGATCGTCGTGGAGTGTGCTCCAGCGTTCGACATCGCCGCGCCGACCGCCCGACCCGCCCATCCCGCGGTGGTCGTAGGCAGAGACGTCGACGCCGGCGCCAGTCATCTGGTCGCCGACGTGCTCGTAGCGTCCGGAATGTTCGCCGAGACCGTGGACCAGCAGGACCGAGGCCCACGGAGCGCCCGCCCATGCTCCACCCGCCTCGGCCTCGTCCGAGGGCCAGTGCCGCACGAGGAGGTCCGTTCCGTCCGCGGTGACGGTATGGCTGACGACGGACGGCATGGAAGGCAGGGTACGCGACCGTTTCGGGTCACGTACCCTGCCGGACGGCCCGTCCGGGATCAGGCGGGCTCGCCGGCGACCTGTCCCGCGGTCGCCACGTCGGTCGCTCCGGCGTCAACCCGCGAGACGATCGCCCTCGCTCCGGCACGAGCCGGGATGAACAGGGCCGCGACCGCGCCGAACGCGACAACGACAGCGCCCACCGCGATCGCCGGCTGCATCCCGGCGACATACGCCGCGGGTGTCCCGTAGTCGCCGTTCGCGCTGAAGATCGCGGCGAGAACGGCGACCCCGAAGACGCCGCCGACCTCGCGGATCGTGTTCGTCGCACCGGATGCCTTGCCCTCCTGGTCGGCGTTGACGGCCGACAGGACGACGTTCGCGATCGGAGCGAAGAAGAGGCCCATGCCGATGCCGGCCAGGATGAACGGCACGACCATCGCCTCGTACGGCACGGTCGGCGTCACCACGACCGCGAGCCAGCCGAGCGCGACGGCCTGGAGCGCCATCCCGGTCGCGAGGATCGGACGGCCACCGATACGGTCCGCCAGCACCCCGGCGATGGGCGCGACGATGATCGGCATCCCCGTCCACGGCAGCGTCCGAAGACCTGCCTGGAACGGGCTGTAGCCCTGCACGACCTGGAAGAACTGGGCGAGCAGGAACACGGCGCCGAACATCCCGAAGTACATCAGCAGCGAGACGAGATTCGCGGCGCTGAACGCGCGGTTCCGGAAGAACGACATCGGCAGCATCGGATGGGCGCTGCGCGCTTCCCAGACGACGAACCCGACCAGCAGCAGCGCGCCGGCGACGAGCGCCGCGACGATCTGCGGGCTGTCCCAGCCGAGATCGTTGCCGTTGATGACGCCCCACACGAGGGCTAGCAGACCAGCGCTGATGAGACCGAGGCCCGGGACGTCGAGGCGGCCATCGGGACCGTGGGTCTCCGTCAGCCGGAAGGCCGCCAGCGGGAGGACGATGAGCCCGATCGGCACGTTGAGCCAGAAGATCCAGTGCCAGTCGAGACCCTCCGCGATCGCGCCACCGACGAGCGGCCCGATCGCGATCGCGAGCCCGGCGATGCCACCCCATGCCCCGAGCGCGACCGCGCGTCGCTCGGGCGGCATCGCGGCCGACAGGATCGTCAGCGTCAGTGGGGTGACGATGGCGCCGCCGACGCCCTGGATGGCACGCGCGAGGATCAGCATCTCGGTCGACGACGACAGCGCCGCGAGCGCGGACCCGCCGACGAAGATCGCCATGCCGATCGTGAACACCCGCTTCCGGCCGAACCGGTCACCGAGGGCCGCGCCCGTGATGAGCAGGACCGCGAACGTCAACGTGTAGGCGTTGACGATCCATTGGAGCTCCGAGAGGGATGCGCCGAGATCGGTCTTGATGACCGGCAGCGCGGTCGTCACGACGAGGTTGTCGAGGGCGACCATGAACAGGGCGAGCGAGGTGATGGCGAACGTCCACAGTGCGTTCGAGCGAGTGCGGGTCAATGCAGGACTCCCTTCCAGAATTCTTGGGTGGCTTCTGACTTAGTGGTCACTAAGTACGAGGACGAAAAAAGGGGCGGCGAGTCGATCCTCAGGGCGTCCCTCCCACGAGCGAACCGAGCGACCAGGTGTCGGGCTTCCCGCCGAGCTCGAGCGCTGCCGCGACGTTGAGCAACATGCCTTCGGCGAAGAAGCGGTGGATCTCCTCGTTCGTCGCGCCGCTTTCGGCCTGGACCGCCCGGTAGAGCCGCGAGAACTCCTCGCGGACGACCTGGCGCACATCGTCGTCACCACAGGCCGCGTAGGCCTGGAGCTGGACGCGAAGGAGATCGCGGTCGGACAGCAGCTCCATGTACGCCTTCCCCATGAGATCCAGGATCGAGCAGTCGGTGTCGTCGTCGGGCGCGCGGCGTGCCGCTTCGTGGAACACGAGGCGGGTCCGCTGGAACCCGTGCCGCACGACAGCCAGGAACAGTTCCCTTTTGGTCCCGAAGAGTTGGAACAGATACGGCTGCGACACGCCGACGGCCTTCGCGATCGAGTCGGTCGAGGTCCCGCTGTAGCCGCCCGACGCGAACTCATGGAGAGCGGCGACGACGATCGCGTCGCGTCGTTCATCCGCGGTCTGACGTGTGGTGGTCGTGGTTGCAGCGGCGTTCATGCGGCGTAACTTAGTGACTACTAAGTAACTTGTCAAGACCCGCGCCATCGTTCGTCACCGCTACCATCCGACGATGGCTGGCTGGGTCGAGATCGGCGATCGCGTCTTCGTGCGGCGGTACGCGTTCTTCGACCAGAACATCGGCGTGGTGCTCAGCCGCGACGGCGTCATGGTCGTCGACACCCGTTCGACGAACGCGCAGGCGCGCGAGATCGTCGGGGACGTGCGCGAACTGACCGCGGCGCGGGTCTCGGTCGTCGTCGACACACACGGCCACTTCGATCATGCCTACGGCAACAGCGTCTTTCGGCCCGCGCCGATCTGGGGCCACGAACGATGCGTCTCGTTCATCGCGCGGACGGGCGAAGCTCGCCGGGCGAACATCGCGACGCAACATCCTGAGATCGCCTCGGACCTCGCGGACGTCGTCATCGACCCACCGGATCGGACGTTCAGCGAGACGGCCTTCGTTGATATGGGCGACCGCCGGGTCGAGCTGCGGTTCCTAGGTCGCGGTCACACGGACCATGACATCGTGATCAGGCTCGCGGACGCGAACGTCCTGTTCGTTGGCGACCTGATGGAGAACGGCGCCGTCCCCTGGTTCGGCGACGGCTATCCGCTCGACTGGCCCGAGACCGCGTTCCGTGTCGCCGAGCTCGCCACTGGAGTCGTGGTGCCGGGTCATGGCGACCACGGCGACGGCGCCTTCGCCGACCAGCAGGCGACTGCGATCTTCGGCGTGGCCGAGCTCGCACGTCGTGTCCATCGCGGCGACATGACGCTCGACGCCGCGGTCGCGACCTCACCGTTCCCGGCGTACCCAGCCGAGGATGTCCGACGGCCGATCCAGCGAGCGCTCGAGCAACTTCGCGGCGACCTCGATTGACTCCCCGCCCTACTCGGCGACTCGCACGATCCAGCGGCCGCGGGCGGTCCCGGCGACGATCCCGTCGAGTGCGGGATCAAGGGTGTCCAGCGTGACCTCGGTGCAGTGGACGCCCAGGTCGCGCGGCCGGAGATCGGTCGCGATGCGGTCCCACAGCTCGCGGCGGAGATGGATCGGCATGTTGACCGAATCCATCCCGAGCAGCGACACGCCGCGCAGGATGAACGGGAAGACCGTCGTCTCGAGCTTCGCGCCACCCGCGTTCCCCGACGCGGCCACGGCCGCGCCCGTTCGCAGGGTCCGCAGCACGTACGGCAGCGTCGCCGCGCCGACGGCGTCCACCGCGCCTGCCCACCGTTCCGACTCGAGCGGCCGGCCCTCGCCGGTCACCTCGTGCCGTGCCAGGATCCCGGCCGCGCCCATCGACCGCAGGCGATCGGCTTCCTCCGCCTTGCCCGTCGCCGCCCAGACCTCGTAGCCGCGGTCGGCCAGGATCGCCAGGGCAGTTCCGCCTACTCCGCCCGACGCTCCCGTCACGAGCACCGGCCCGTCCGCGGGCGCGAGTCCCCGGCCTTCCAATGCGACGACCGACATCGCGGCAGTGAACCCGGCGGTCCCGATCGACATCGCGTCGCGCGTCGACAGCCCGGGCGCGAGCGGCACGACCCACGCGGCCGGAACACGCTCGTACTCCGCGTACCCACCGTGCCGTGACACACCAAGCTCATATCCGTGAGCGAGAACGGCCGAGCCGACGGCGATCGTCGGATCCTCGGAGGCGACGACCTCTCCCGCGAGGTCGATCCCCGGG
>JBJMNA010000285.1:0-6792 GCA_045804485.1 Chloroflexota bacterium | reverse complement strand
GTCTAGCCATCATGGGCGACGTGCGCTTATCTCGCGATCTGCAGCACGTGACTGGCCAGGACAATCGTGCCCGCAACAGGTCACGGAGTCGACCAGTTTACCCACGAAAGTTTTCCCCAACGCGTCCACAGCACCGGCGTTCGATCAGACCAGATGTGCTGATCTTACATGATCTTGGGCCGGCGTCGCGGGACCTTCGTACGGCTTGAATCCCGCCCCTCCCCACGCCACGCTGACGCGACATGCTGGCAGAGGAACGGACCCGTCGATTGATCCTCGTTGTCGAGGATGAGCCCGGGCGCCACTCGAGGTTGACGCCGCCGCTCGAGCGCGCGGGCTACGACGTCCGGGCGGTCGGTCATGGCAACGCGGCGATCTCGGCCGTGGTCGTTCGCCATCCCGAGGCGGTGCTCGTCGGTGTCGGGCCGGCAGCGGGCGATGCGCGCGACGTGTGCCGGCGCATCCGGGCGGATCCGGCCAACGAGGCGGTGCCGGTCATCGTGCTCACAGACCCGCACGACCGCGACGGATTCGATGAGGCCGCCTGGGGCATCGACGCCGGCGCTGACGACATCCTCGAGCTTCCCTTCGCTGACGACCACCTCCTGGCCACGATCGAGGATGCGCTCGAGATGCGACGCGCGATCGCCGACCTCGCCGCCGTGGATGCGGCGACCGCGGCGAGCCTGGGTGACGCCGACCTCCACGACACGCCCGAGGCGTGGGCTGGGATGGCCGGGCTCGCTCATCGACTCGCGACCCGCGCCGGGCTCGACGCGTCCGACACGAAAGGCGTCGTCTTCGGCGCGCTGATGCACGACATCGGCAACGTCGGCGTGGGCGACACGATCCTCCAGAAGCCGGGGCCGCTGACCCACGACGAAGCGGCCGCGATGCGCCGCCACCCTGTCATCGGCGAGAACATCTGTCGGTCGTTCCCAAGCTCGCGCGACTTCGCGTCGATCGTCCGTCATCACCACGAGCGCTGGGACGGCTTCGGCTACCCGGACCGACTTCGCGGCGACGCCATCCCTGTCGGCGCGCGCATCGTCGGTCTTGTCGACGCGTTCGATGCGATGCTTCACGACCGCCCGTATCGCGCCGCGCTCGAGCTCGAATCGGCGCTGCTCGAGATCATCGGCGAGTCTGGACGCCAGTTCGACCCCGACCTTGTGCCTCTCTTCGTGGAGGTCGTCGACCCCGCCGTCCGCGCCCGCCTTCGAGTCAGGCGAGCCTGAGGATCCCTGCGAGCGGTTCGCCGGTCGACTGGCGGATCCGCGTCGTCGCCCCGTCGGCTTCGAGCGTGATCGTGACGTCGTCGCGTCGCGGCCAGTTCGGGTCGTAGATCCGGAGGGTCACCGCGCTTCCCTCGACGTCATAGGCGTACGCGAGGACCTGGTGGTTGCGCGTCAGGTCGAACGGGCTGATCGTCACTCGTCGCACGAGTCCGACCATCGACAACCGGCCGGCGTCGATGTCGGCGCGGATCCGCGGCCACTCCTCCTCGAGGCTCACGCGGCCGAGGCGGGCGGCCCCCGACGCCCCCGCGAGCCAGAAACGGACGGGCGCCCGGAGCCAGTCGAGCGACAGGACCTGACGGCGGACGAGCGCCCGGAACAGGGGACTGCCATTCGGCGGAGCATCGGTGCCGCCCGGCACGCGCAGCCCGACTTCGAACCAGTCGCGCACGAACCAGCTCATCCCGCCGCACAGCCCGGCCGACGCGTCGCCGATCCCGATCCAGCGTGGATCGAGCGGTCCGAGTCGGACGGTCGGGCCCGGCGGGAATCGGTTGGCGAACCGGAGGCCATGCGTGCTCGGCAGGAACCCTGGCACAGCGTTCGAGGCGGGTGGCACAACGGCGAGTCTACGGGCGGCGACGGACGAGAGCCGCGATGACCCTGCTCGTTTTACCATCGGTCTCACGATGGCCGATCGCATCAGCGCCGGGATTCTCCTCTACCGCCACGCTGCGGACGGGCAGCTCGAGCTGCTCCTTGCGCACCCCGGCGGGCCATTCTTCAAGGATCGCGACGAGGGCGACTGGACGATCCCCAAGGGCGAGCCAGATGGTGCGTCCGAGCCGCTCGACATGGTCGCGCGACGCGAGTTCGCGGAGGAGACCGGCACGCCGATCGACCCAGCGCTCCCGACGATCCCGCTGGGCTCGATCATCCAGAAGGGCGGCAAGATCGTGCACGCCTGGGCGGTGGAAGGCGACCTCGATGCCGCCGAGGCGATGTCCAACACGTTCGAGATGGAGTGGCCGCCCCGGTCCGGCCGACGTCAGGCCTTCCCGGAGATCGACCGCGTGGCGTGGTTCGATCCGACCGAGGCGCGCCGGCGGGTCAAGCCGACACAGATCCCATTGATCGACCGACTCGAGGCGGCGCTGGCCGGAGCCTAGGGCTGCGTCGCTGCCTTGATCGTCACGCGGACGAGGGTCGGGTCCGCGCCTGACGCGACGAGCGAGCCGCCGTCCGGCGTCACCACGTCGAGAAGCAGCAGATACGAGCCGGCGGCCTTCGGGGCGGTGAGGGCAAGGGTCGCGTCGAAGGACTTGTTCGGAGCGAGACCGACCGGCAGGTCTGTGGTGGCCGCCTGCGCCGCGGGATCGGTCGGCAGGGCCGCTCCGCCCTCGAGCGGGATCCATCGAGCCGTGAGCTTGGCAACCTTCGCCGGGACGTACCCGGACAGGTTGGAGGTCGGCTTGATCGCCGCAGTGCCCCAGGCGGCGATGCCGAGGTTCCGGACACGGACGCCAAGCTCGACGTCCGCCCCGGAGGCGATGTCCGCGCTGGCTGCGGCCTGCAGGTCGCCGTCGTATTTGCCGGTGACCCGGACGATCAGGCTGGGGATGAGGGCCTGCGTATCGGCGTCATACGCGACTCCATCGGCATCATGGAGGACGACCGTCAGCCGGTACTTGCCGGGCGTCGTCGGGAGGGCGACCGGGACGCGCAGCGCCTTCTTCGACGCCTTGACGGCGGCGGGCGAGACGACGTCACCGACGTGCTCCGCGACGACGAGGTCGGATGTGTCGGCAGGCGCGTCCAGCCGCTCGATGTCGTCCTCGCCGGCTGCCGCGTCGGTCACCACGCCGGACGGGGTGATGACACCGACCGGCGTCTCGGGCAGCGCTGCGGCGTCGATCGCGCCGATGGCGTCGGTCGGCGCGTCGGCTGCGGGTGGTGTCTTCGGTGCCGCGGCGGCGTCGGTCGGAGCGGCGTTTGCGTCGGGCGCGACGGGAGCGAAGGCGACGTCGATCGGATCCCACCGAACGCTCGCCTCGAGGCCCTTCGGCAGCGACTTCCGGTCCTTGATCTTGAACGGGATGTCCAGGGTCGTCTTCGAACCGGCCGACGGCAGCGCGGCGAAGCTCGGCGATCCGAGCTTGATGCCCGTCCCGACGAGGGTCGGGGCGAGGTCCACGGCCGGGAGGGACGACGTGGAGACGGTCACCGCAGTCGGTGAACCGGCGGCGCCCGCCAGCACGTCCTTCGGCGCGAGCCCGGCCTTCATGACGATCGAACGCGAGAAGCCGGAGGTCGCCGTCCGGGTGTCCATCTGGGCGACGTAACCCTTGCTCCGGTCGCTCTCGAAGGCGATCCGGTGGCCGTTCGCACTCGGGCTGCTCTGCCAGGCGCTCTGGATCGAGCGTCCGCCGCCGAGGATGGCCTTCACGAAGTACGAGGGGCTCTGGTATGCCTCAGCGATGACCGCGGCGGCGCCCGCCTTGATGAAGCCCGCGGCGTAGTTGTCGACGCGCTGACGCGCCTGGTCGAAGCTGCCCTCGGGCAGGCCAGGCTCCGAGTTGCCGCTCGCGTAGCAGAGGTGATTGAGCAGGACGATAGCGTTCTTCGCGAGGTTGACCTGCTCGCCGACGATCCCCTCGCCGAAGTACTGGTGCGCGGAATCGCCGCCGCCGGCCTCCGGGTTGAGCCCGAAGCCGTTCTGGGTCGGTGGATACAGCGCGTCGCGGTAGCGGCTCGGCCACCCGTTCCCGTGGCCCATGTAGACCACGAGCGAGGCGCCCTTGAGCGCGTCCCGAACGGCCGGCCATGTCGCGTCCGGCGAGTACAGCTCGACCACGTCCGGCGTGTACCGCCGGGCGATGGCTGCCGCAGCACGTGCCTGCGCGCGGTAGCCATTCGTGGCGGCGCCAGCGGGGCCGACGACGAAGACGACCTTGGGAACGGCCTTGCTGGGAGTGGTGCCCCGAGACGCCGCGAATGCGGCCGGCGCGAAGACGCCGACAACGACCAGTGCAGCGATGAAAGCAGCGCTAATACGTCTCACGACGGGGGGCACGCTCCGTGTGGGGACTGCAGGATACTCTGGTCGGGTTTGGTCGGACCATACAACGTCGCCGTTATCGCGGCGTTACGCAGCGTTGACGGTGCCTCGATGCACCAGAGGCCGGGATTTGCGGCACGTCGCCTACCATCGGCGTCATGCCGAACCGCCTCGCACAGGAGACGAGTCCGTACCTCCTGCAGCACGCCAACAATCCCGTCGATTGGTATCCATGGGGTCCCGACGCGCTCGCGGCGGCGGCGTTGCTGGATCGCCCGATCTTCCTGTCGATCGGCTACGCGGCGTGCCATTGGTGTCACGTGATGGAACGCGAGTCGTTCGAGCACGAGCCGACGGCGCGCTATCTCAACAGCCACTTCGTCTCGATCAAGGTGGACCGCGAAGAGCGGCCCGACCTCGACCAGGTCTACATGGGCGCGGTCCAGGCGATGACCGGCGGTGGTGGCTGGCCGATGTCGGTCTTCCTGACACCGAGCGGTCGGCCGTTCTATGGCGGGACCTACTTCCCGGACGAGCCCCGACACGGGATGCCCTCGTTCCGCCAGGTGCTCGAAGGGGTCGACCGCGCCTGGCGCGAGCAGCGAACCGAGGTCGAGGCGGCCGGTGCCCGGCTTGTCGCCGGTCTCGTCGAACAGGCGCGACTGGAGGCGGCCCCGAGCGGCCCGACGCAGGAGCTGCTCGATGCCGCCACGGACGCGATCGCTGCCTCGTTCGACGCCCCCAACGGCGGGTGGGGCCGCGCTCCCAAATTCCCACAGCCGATGACCATCGAGTACCTGCTCCGGCGCCACATCGCGACCGGCGATCCGGCTCCCCTGGAGATCGCTCGGGGGTCGCTCGACGCGATGGCTGACGGCGGGCTGCGTGACCAGCTCGGTGGCGGGTTCCATCGGTACTCGACGGACGCGCACTGGCTCGTGCCGCACTTCGAGCAGATGCTCTACGACAACGCGCAGCTCGCGCGGGTCTACGTCCACGCCTGGGCCCTGACCGGTGATGCTCGTTACGCGTCCGTCGCGCGAGGCACGCTCGAGTACATGATCCGCGAGCTGACGACCGACGACGGCGCCTTCGCCGCGAGCCAGGACGCCGACACCGACGGCATCGAAGGGCTGACATTCACGTGGCGCGCCGCCGAGATCCGCGAGGTCCTCGGTGACGGCGCGGCAGTGTTCGAGGCGGGATATGGCGTGACCGACGAAGGCAATTGGGAGGGCGTCACGATCCTGTCGCGGGTCGCCGACGACGCGGCGCTCGCCGAACGGTTCGGGCTGTCCGTCGACGAGGTTGCCGCCCGGCTCGAGGACGGCCGCGAGCGCCTCCTGGACCGTCGGACCGAGCGGCCCCAACCGGCTCGGGACGGGAAGGCGCTCGCGGCCTGGAATGGTCTGGCGATCGGTGCGCTTGCAGACGCGGCGGTGGCGTTCGAGGCGTCCGACCCGGATGCGGCCCGGCGGTATCGCGCTGCCGCCGAACGCGCGGCCGGGGCGATCACCGGCGGCCTCCTCGCAGCCGACGGTTCGCTTGGCCGATCCTGGAAGGACGGTCGCGCGAGTGGACGCGGGGTGCTCGAGGACTACACGCATCTGGCTGATGGACTCCTTTCACTCTATGAGACGTCGTTCAACGAGGAAACGTTCGAAATCGCCCGACAGTTGATCGATCACGTGCTCGCACGCTTCGTCGATCCGGCCGGTGGCTTCTTCGATACCGGTGACGACCACGAGCGCCTGGTGACCCGGCCGAAGGACGTCCAGGACAACGCCGTGCCGTCAGGGAATGCCATGGCGGTCCGGGTCCTCCTGCGGCTCGCGGCATGGACCGGGGAAGCGGCATACGCGGACGCCGCGGAGAAAGCGATGCGGGTCGTCGTTCCGTTCGTCGAGCGATATGCGACCGGGTTCGCCCAGTGGCTGTCAGCCATGGATCTGGCGCTAGCCAGCGTGGCGGAGGTCGCGATCGTGGGCGACCCAGACGATCCGGCGACGGAGGCTCTCCTGGCCGAGGTTCGAAGTGGGTTCCGTCCGAACCAGGTCGTCTCGGTCGCGGCGGATCCGGCCGAGAGTCGCATCCCGTTGCTCGCTGACCGCATCGCCGTCAACGGGCTCCCGACGGCCTACGTCTGTCGCGCGTTCGTCTGCCGCCTGCCGGTCACCAACCCGCCGGCCTTGCGCGCCGAGCTCGAATCCGGCGCGGATGGCTGACGCGGGCCCCGGTGCGTTCACCATCCGCTTGATCCGCCCGGAAGAATTCGACGCGCTTGGGGAGTTGACGGTACGGGCCTACGCGGATCTGCTCAGCCCGGCGGACGGCGGGTACGTGGACGAGCTGCGCGATGTCGCCGGGCGCTCTGCGGCGGTCCCGGTCATGGTCGCCGTCGATGGGGCGGGCCGGGTCCTGGGCGGCGTGGCGTACGTCCCCGGACCGGGGACGCCGCTTTCCGAGGCGGAACGCGACGGCGAGGCCGGCTTTCGG
>JBJMNA010000284.1:0-3206 GCA_045804485.1 Chloroflexota bacterium | reverse complement strand
GCGTTCGCGGTCCTGGATCTCGATGATCACGTCGAAGGTCGGCGGCGCCTTGCGCTCCAGGACCGACTTCTGGGTCCGCCGCCGGCGCGCCTCCTCGTCACCGAGGGTCACGCTCTGGATCCCGCCGATCAGGTCGGAGAGCGTCGGGTTCAGCATGAGGTTGTCGAGGTTGTTGCCGTGGGCTGTGCCGATCAGCTGGACGCCGCGCTCGGCGATCGTCCGGGCGGCGGCAGCCTCAAGCTCCGTTCCGATCTCGTCGATGACGATGACCTGCGGCATGTGGTTCTCGACCGCCTCGATCATCACCTCGTGCTGCATCGACGGCGTCCGGACCTGCATCCGGCGCGCCTTGCCGATCGCCGGGTGCGGGATGTCGCCGTCGCCGGCGATCTCGTTGGAGGTGTCGACGACGACGACGCGCTTGCCCATGTCGTCGGCGAGGACGCGTGCCGCCTCGCGCAGCATCGTCGTCTTGCCGATGCCCGGGCGGCCCATGATCAGGATCGACTTCCCGGTCTCCACGAAGTCGTTGATGATCTCGATGGTTCCGTAGACCGCGCGCCCGATGCGGCAGGTCAGCCCGACGATCTTGCCGTTGCGGTTGCGGATCGCGCTGATGCGGTGGAGGGTCCGCTCGATGCCCGCGCGGTTGTCGTCGCCGAAGCTGCCGATGTGCTCGACGACGAAGGCGATGTCGGCGTCCGTGATCTCGCGCTCGAGCAGCGTGGTCTCCGAGTCCGGGAACCGCGCCTCCGGACAGCGGCCGAGGTCCATGACGACCTCGATCAGGTCGGATCGCTCCGGCAGGGCATGCACCGCCGCCACGATCTCGGGCGGCAGGGACGAGAGCAGGGCATCGAGATCGTCGATCGACTCCCGCGGGCGTTCGTCGGATCCCATGCTGGCCTCCACTAACGGACGCCGGCCGGCACGAGGGCCGGTTCGGCGACACGGACGAGGGTTTCCTTCATCAGGAGATTGACGTTCGCGATCGAATCGAAGCCGGCGTCTTCCAGCCGCCGGTCGATGGGCGATTCATAGGTTCGGACCGGCGCGATCACGCCGTGGTCATGACGATGGTCGTTGCCTTTCGTCGTTCTTGCATTGATGACGCCGAGCCCGAAATCGACGAGGTCGGCGACATCGGCTTCGGGGCGGGCGACGATCTTGAGGTAGTGCGGCTGGTCCTCCTTGGCGACGCCGATCTGGAGGAACCCATCGAGCTGCGTCCCGTCCTTGCCGCCGCCCTTGGTCACCTGGACGAACCCTTCGACGTCGGCGAAGCGCAGGATCGGCGTGAGGCTCGAGCGCGGAACGCGCCAATGACCGCCCTGGCGCTCCCAGTCCGTCAGCCGGAAGGCCTCGAGGCGCGCCACCGGGGACGGCGTCGCGGCGCCGTAGAGCCGCGACAGCGGGAGGGCATCGAGCGTCGTCGTGGGGCGGATGCCGCACCCTGCGGCGCGATCGTCGGGCCACGGCTCGGGGAGTGTCTTGGTGGAGTTCCGGAACAGGACCTGCTCCTCGCCGTAGCGCATGAACCCGGCCTGCATCAGCAGCTCGACGTTCCCGTCCGCGTCCGCGCAGGCCACATGGAACCGCGCGGCGGCGCGTTTCGCCCCCTCGCGCAGGAGCTGCTGGACGAGCCGATAGCGGATGTCGCCGGCATCAGCCATCCCGACGGCATCGAGCTCGACGATCGTCCATTCGTCCCGGACGGCTTCGCGCTCGACGCGGACGAGACCCGCGATCCGCCCCTCGTCCTCGTAGACGTACATCAGGTCGTTCGGGCGGAATGCGCCGAGAGGCAGGCGGAACAGCGAGAAGACGCCGATCGGCGGACCGTTGACCGGGAGGCCGAGCGACCGCGTATCGGCACCATCGGATTGGCAGAGCCTCGACAGCTCGCCGAGTGCGGCGAGGTCGGTCAGCCGAGCGGCGCGGACCTTGCCCGTCGTCTTGGGCGCGCGGAGGGCGCTCATCGGGCGGCTCCGTCAGACGCGTCGTGACGCGCGGACAACGCTCGCCGGGTGGGGTGCGGTCGGCGACCAGAGCCCTCGCCGGGATCGTCGTGCTCGGCTGCCATCGTCGCGACGAGCCGATGGAAACGCGTCTCGCCGGCGAGCTCGGGGTGGAACGCCGTGGCGATGACATTGCGCTGACGGACGGCCACGACGCGGCCGTCATCGAGACGTGCCAGGACGTCGACGTCCGGCCCCGTCCGATCGATGACCGGCGCGCGGATGAAGACCGCATGGACAGGCGTGTCACCCAGGACCGGGACGTTGAGGTCGGCCTCGAACGAGTCGAGCTGACGCCCGAACGCGTTGCGCTCGACGGTGACGTCGATCAGCGGGAGGATCGGCGGCTCGCCGCCTGCGATCTCGCGCGCGAGGACGATCATCCCGGCACAGGTCCCGAAGACCGGAGCGCCGCTCGCGGCGAGATCGAGGATCGGCTCGTGGAGACCCCAGCGGTCGATCAGCTGACGCATCGTCGTGCTCTCGCCGCCCGGCAGGATGAGCCCGCTGACGCCATCGAGGTCGGCCGGCTCGCGCACTCGGACGCCGTCCACGCCGATCGCGCGGAGCGTATCGAGGTGCTCTCGGAAGGCGCCCTGCAGGGCCAGCACACCGATCTTCATGGCGGGAACGCGGGCGGCGTCGTCGGTCGCCCCTCTACCAGCCCCTGACGGCGAGTCGCTCCTGATCCGGGATCTCCTCGAGGGCGATCCCGCGCATCGGAGCACCGAGGCCCTTGCTGACCTCGGCGATCTTCTTCGCGTCGTCGAAGAACGTGGTGGCCTGGACGATCGCGTTCGCCATCCGGGCCGGATCCTCGCTCTTGAAGATCCCGGAGCCGACGAACACGCCTTCCGCGCCGAGCTGCATCACGAGCGCCGCATCGGCCGGGGTACTGATCCCACCGGCGACGAAGTTGACGACCGGCAGCTTGCCGTTCGCCGCGACGTCCTTCACCAGCTCGTAGGGGGCGCCAAGGTCCTTGGCGGCGACGAAGAGCTCGTCCTCGCGCATGGCGCCGAGGCGACGGATCTCCGCGAGCACGTCCCTCAGCTGGCGGACGGCCTCGACGATGTTGCCTGTCCCGGCCTCGCCCTTGGTCCGCATCATCGCCGAGCCTTCGTTGATCCGGCGGAGCGCTTCGCCGAGGTTCCGGCAGCCGCACACGAACGGGACCTTGAAGGCGTG
>JBJMNA010000283.1:0-7127 GCA_045804485.1 Chloroflexota bacterium | reverse complement strand
GACGACCGAGGAATCCGGCGAGGCCTACGGCGTCAGCCTCGTCTACTCCGGCAACTTCCTCGCGGAGGCCGAGGTCGACCCGTTCGAAACGACCCGCGTTCGCGTGGGAATCAGCCCGAACACGTTCATGTGGACGCTCGAGCCCGGCGACACCTTCCAGACCCCAGAGGCGATCCTGGTCTATTCCGCGACAGGTCTCGGCACGATGAGCGACGCGCTCCACGGCCTCTACCGCGATCGGCTCGCGCGCGGGACGTGGCGTGACAAGCCGCGGCCCGTCCTCATCAACAACTGGGAGGCGACCTACTTCGGCTTCGACGAGACGAAGCTGGTCGAGATCGCGACGTCGGCGCGCGACCTCGGCGTCGAGCTGTTCGTCCTCGACGACGGCTGGTTCGGCCAGCGCGATTCGGACGATTCGTCGCTGGGCGACTGGTTCGTCGACCGTCGGAAGCTGCCCGGCGGTCTCGATGGGCTTGCGTCCAAGGTCGAGGCGCTCGGCATCAAGTTCGGGCTGTGGATCGAGCCCGAGATGATCAGCGAACGGAGCCGCCTGTTCGAGGACCATCCGGAGTGGGCCGTCGGGATCCCCGGGCGGCCGCGGACGGAGAGCCGACAACAGTTCGTCCTCGACATGTCGCGGCCCGAGGTCGTCGACCACCTGTTCGGCGTGCTATCCGACGTCCTCCGGAACGCCGCGATCTCGTACATCAAGTGGGACTTCAACCGGACGATCACCGAGCCGTACAGCGCCGCGTTGCCGCCTGACCGTCAGGGCGAATTCTTCCACCGGTTCATCCTCGGGACCTACGACCTCTACGCCCGGCTCACCGTGGAGTTCCCGGACGTGCTGTTCGAATCGTGCGCCGGCGGCGGCGGGCGGTTCGACCCTGGGATGCTCGCCTTCGCGCCGCAGGCCTGGACGAGCGACGACACCGACGCCGTCGAGCGCCTCGCCATCCAGTGGGGGACGTCGATGGCGTATCCCCTGAGTTCGATGGCGGCGCACGTCGCCGCTGTCCCGAACCACCAGAACGGTCGGATCACACCGATCGACACGCGGGCCGCCGTCGCCTTCTTCGGTGTGTTCGGCTACGAGCTCGACCCGACAGAGCTGAGTGACGCTGACCGCGCGTCCGTCAAAGCCCAGATCGCGTTCTACAAGGAGCACCGCGAGACGTTCCAGCGCGGCCGGTTCGTTCGGCTCCGCAGCCCGTTCGAGGGAGGGGAGCGGACCGCCTGGATGGCGATCGACCACGACGGATCGCGTGCCATCGTCGGCTACTACCAGGTCCTCAACCGGCCGGTGCCGACAGCGGATCGGCTGCGGCTCCGGGGCCTCGACGCCGGCCGTCGCTACCGAGTCACGGGCTGGCCGGACGTCGCCGACCCGCTGTTCCGCGACAACGCCGGGGAGTGGGGCGGCGACGAGCTGATGAGCGTCGGGCTCTCGCTCGGAGCCGACCGCCACGAAGCCGCCGGGTGGGGCGACTTCCGAGCGTGGCTGTTCGTCCTCGAGGCGCTCTAGGAGCGGCGGCAACCCTCGGCGGGGTCCTAGCCCTTCGTCGACCCCAGCGTCAACCCGCGGATGAACTGCCGCTGGAGGATGAAGTACACGATCAGCGTCGGCGCCGCGATGATGATCGCGCCGGCCGCCAGAAGGTTGTTGTCCGAGAAGAACTGGCCCTGCAGGTTGTTCAACGCCGACGTGATCGGCCGCTTGTTGCCGGTGAACATGAGCACCAGCGCCCAGAAGAAGTCGTTGTAGATGAACGTGAATTCGAGTGTCGCGAGCGCGGCTAGCGGCGGCTTGCAGAGCGGCAGGATCACCTGCCAGAAGGTCCGGAAGACCGATGCGCCGTCGACCAGCGCGGCCTCGGTCAGCTCCTTCGGCAGCGTCTTCATGTAGTTGCTCAACACGAAGGTGCAGAAGCCGAGCTGGAAGGCGATGTGGATCATCATGATCCCGAAGTACTGGTCGTACCAATGCCCATTCGTGCTCAGGGGTGCGGGGAGCGGCAGGGCCAGATACATGCGGTACAGCGGGGTGATGATCACCTGGGCCGGGAGCAGGTTCCCCGCGGTGAACAGCATCAGCAGGAACAGGTTGAACCTGAAGCTGAAGCGCGACACGGCGAACGCGATCGACGACGCGAGCAGCAGGACGATGATCACCGCCGGGACCAGGATCACGATCGTGTTGAAGAAGAACTGCGGGATGTTGCCCTGGTCCCAGGCGTTGAAGTAGTTGTCGAGGCTCAGGCTCTGGGCGATCGACACGTACCCGTTCTTGGCGGTGTCGCTGTACGGCCGGAGCGACGTGTAGACGGTCCACAGCAGGGGGAACAGCCAGAGCAGCGAGATGAAGATCAGGAACCCGTGAAGGGCGACCCGACCCGGCTTCACGCCACGCTTCTTGGTGACGATCTCCCTCGCGACGACCCGTTCTTCCGCGACGGCGGTCATTCCGGCGCCTCGAAGGTGCGCGTCAGGAACACGATGATCGGGCCGACCGAGATCAACAGCAGGATGACCGCCAGCGCTGACCCGAACCCGACGCGCGACGATTCGCCGGCGATGTTCTGGGTGATGAGCACCGACAGCAGCTCGAGGCCGTTCTGGCCCTTGTTGATGACATACACGATGTCGAACGCGCGCAGCGACTCGATGACCGTGATGACGAGGATCACGACGTTGATCGGTCGGAGGACGGGTAAGACGACCTGGAAGAACGTCTGGCGCTCGGACGCCCCGTCGATGGCGGCGGCTTCGCGCAGCGACGGGTCCACGCTCTTCAACCCGGCCAGGTACAGGACCATGATGTAGCCGATGTGGCGCCAGCTCGCGGCGACGAGCACGGCCGCCAGGTTGATGTTCTTGTCACCGAGCCAGCTGATCGTGCCGGCGTTCGGGAAGAAGTTGTGGATGACGTTGTTGAGGACACCTTCCTCGGGGGCGTACTGGAGCTGCCAGATGAACCCGACGATCGCCAGCGACAGGACGACCGGCAGGTAGATCGCGCTCTGGTACAGGCGCGTGCCGCGGATGTTCTTGTCGAGCAGGACCGCGAAGAAGATCCCGATCGGAGTTGCGATGAAAAGGAACGTCAGCAACCACACCAGGTTGTGCTGGAGCGCCGGCCAGAACGGCGGGTAGCGCGTGAACATGTTCACGTAGTTGTCGATGCCGACGAATTTGATCCGCTCGAGGCCGCCGATCCCGTTCCATGACGTGAACGACAGGAAGATCGACGAGATCGTCGGGATCCACACGAGGAAGATGTGGATGAACGCGGGGATCCCGACCGCGAGCGCGAGGACGAACTTGTCCTGGCGGGTCAGGATGGAGAAACGCCGCCGGCGTCTGGGGGCACCGGCGGCGTTCGTCGAGACAGCCATGCGGTCAGACCTCCTGCGAGGGGGTCAGTGTACGGCTGCGATGTTTACGAGCTGATGTTGAGCGAGTCCCAGAAGTCCTGGATGCTCTTGAGGAATGCGGTCATGTCCTGGTCCGGGTTCGTCAGCCAGGTCTGCAGGAAGCTCTGCATCTGCTTGGCGAAGCCGGGATCGGTGTCACGGTCGAGGAACTGGGCGATCGCCTTCGATCCGGCGATGATCTCGGCCGACTTCTTCTGGAAGGCCGAATAGCCGCTCGTGTCCGCGTCCTTCCCGGCAGCGACGCTGTTCGGGTTGGCGACGAGGAAGGTGATCTGTGCGGGGCCCGAGCTGAGGTACTCGAGGAACGCGAGCGAGGCGTCCTTGTCGGCGGCGAGCGTCGGTGACTTCGCGGTCATCATGAAGCCGTCGATCGGGGCGTCGATGCCGAGCTCGGAGTCGTACTGCGTGCCGAGCGTCGGGAACGGGAAGAAGTCGAGGTCGTCGTGGTCGGCCTTCTCGGTGGCCTGCTGGCCAGCGAACGTGCCGAGGAAGTACATGCCGGCCTTCTTCTGGACGAGAAGGTTCGCGGTGTCCTGCCACGTCCGGCCGAGCGCGGCCGAGATGTCACCGTTGAACGGCAGCAGCTGCTTCCACGCCTCGAACACCGCGGCCGTCTTCGGGTCCGTCCACTTCTGGGCGCCCTTCATCAGGTCGATGTGGTACTGGTAGCCGTTGACCCGCATGTCGAGGATGTCGAACGTGCCCATCGCGGGCCAGCCGTCCTTGTCGCCGAACGCGAGCGGGGTCAGGCCGTCTGCCTTCATCTTCGTGGCGAGGGTCTTGAACTCGTCCCACGTCTTGGGGACCGTGTAACCCTTGTCCTGGAAGACGCTCTTGCGGTAGATGACGACCCACGGGTAGTTGTAGAACGGCACGAAGTACTGCTTGCCGTCGTTGCCCGTGGACGACGCCTTGAACGCGTCGCTGAAGTTCCCGCCGATCTTGCCCCACAGGTCGCTGATGTCGGTCGCGAGGCCCTGGTCGGCGAAGAAGCGCATCCGGTAGCCGGCGAACCACGTGAACACGTCGTCCGGGGTGCCCTGGAGATACGGGCTGATCTGGTCCTGGAACGTGTTGTGGTCGACCGTGTTGACCTTGACCGCGATGCCGGTCTTCTGGGTGAACGCGTCGACGACGGCCTGCATCGCCTTGGTGTCGGTGTCCTTGTTCGAGTAGTTCGACCCGAACGTGACCGAACCGGTCGCGGCCGAGGCGGCCGCTGATGCTCCAGCGGATGCGGCTGCGGACGGGGCAGCGGCCGACGGGGCCGCAGCGGAGGGGGCGGCTGCGCTGGGAGCGGTCGAGCTCCCGGACGAGCTGCACGCGGCGATGATCGCGGGGATGGACACGAGACCGGCCGCGCCGGCCAGGCCCTTGAGAACGGTCCGTCGCGAGACCGCGTCAACCCGTGTGGGTTCTGCCATGGTGTCTGACTCCTCCTCTGATGCTGCCCGACAAAATCCGACAGGATCAGCCGGATTGTCCGCACCGGCAGCAGCGATGTCAAGGAGCCGCAACGGTTTGTGTCGGGTCTTTGGTGGAACGCGTTGACTTTCGTGGTTTTGGGCGCCAATCTCTGATCGGAAGGGGAGTCCACGGTGTCCATCTCGACCGGTCGAGCCGTCTTGAACAGGCCTCGCTGATGCTGGCCCGACAGCGTCAGGCATTCATCCTCGATCGCGTGCGCGAGGACGGCGCGGTGCGCGTTGCCGACCTCGTGCGCGAGCTCGGCGTCTCCGACATGACCGTCCGGCGCGATCTCGAGATGCTCGACGAGCGCGGCCTGCTCGAGAAGGTCCACGGCGGCGCGACCTCGCTGTCGGGATCGGCCGTCTTCGAGCCAGGGTTCGCGGTGAAGTCGTCGCTGCAACAGGCCGAGAAGGACGCCATCGCCGACGCCGCGGTCGGGCTCGCTGAGCCCGGCATGGCCGTCGCGGTGTCCGCCGGGACGACCACCTACGCGCTCGCCCAGCGGCTGGCGAACGTTCCGGGCATCACCGTCGTCACGAACTCCATCCAGGTCGCCGACGTCCTCCACCGTGCCGGCAGGCCGGACCAGACGATCATCCTGACCGGTGGCGTCCGCACCCCGTCCGATGCACTCGTCGGGCCGTTCGCGGTGGCGGCGCTGCGGACCGTCCACGTCGACCTCGTCTTCGTCGGCGTCCACGGCATGGACCCGCGCTCGGGATTCACGTGCCCGAACCTTCTCGAGGCGGACACGGACCGGGCGCTCATCGAGGCCGGCCGGCGGCTCGTCGTCGTGACCGACCACTCGAAGTGGGGGGTGATCGGGATCAGCTCCATCGCCCGGCTCGACCAGGCCGACACCCTCGTGACCGATGCCGGCCTGTCGGCCGAGGCGCGACTCATCCTCGGCGGCGCCGTTCGGGAGCTGATCGTCGTCGACCCCGCGTCGGGCGCGCGCTCGGTGGTGTCGGGGGATGGCGATCAGCCCACGGAGCTCCGGTCGCCGGTCGGTGTCCCACACGCCGTCGATGCCCGCTGACCCCGGCGCGAGCCGGGCCGCGATCGCGCGACTGGCAAACGAGCCGCACCGGCGCTATGACCCGCTGACCGACGAGTGGGTCCTTGTGTCGGCCGGCCGGACACGACGGCCCTGGCTCGGCGCCGAGGAACCGACGCCCGAGCGACCGGCGATGTCCTACGACCCCGACTGCTATCTGTGCCCCGGCAACACGCGCGCGAACGGCGACGTCAACCCGCCCTACGCCGAGACATTCGTCTTTCCCAATGATTTCTCGGCGCTCCGTCCCGACACGTCGACCGCGACGTTCGACGACGGTCTCCTCCGCGCCGAGGGTGAGCAAGGGTCGTGCCGGGTCGTGTGTTTCGCGCCCCAGCACGACCTGACGCTCGGCCGGATGGGGCGCGACGCCGTGCGCCGGGTCGTGGACGTCTGGGCCGAGCAGACGGCCGAGCTTGGCGCGACCTACCGCTGGGTCCAGGTCTTCGAGAACCGCGGCGAGGCGATGGGCGCATCGAACCCGCACCCGCACGGCCAGATCTGGGCAGGCACCGCGCTCCCGGGTGCAGCCGAGCGCGAGGACGCGTCGCAGCGCCGCTATCTCGCAGCACATGGCCGGCCGCTGTTGCTCGACTACGTCGATCGCGAGTCGGCCGGACAGCGGGCGATCGTGGAGACCGACGAGTGGTTGACCGTCGTCCCGTTCTGGGCGGCCTGGCCGTTCGAGACCCTCGTCATGCCGAAGCGGCCGGCCGCGCGCCTGACCGATCTCGACGACCGCGCGCGAGCGGACCTCGCCGACGTCCTGCACGAGCTGATCGGGCGATACGACGGCTTGTTCAAGCGGCCGTTTCCGTATTCGATGGGCTGGCACCAGGCACCGTTCGGGGCAGGGGACACCGACCATTGGCAGGTCCACGCCCATTTCTATCCGCCACTCCTGCGCGGCAACGTCCGCAAGTTCATGGTCGGCTACGAGCTGCTCGCCGAGACGCAACGCGACCTGACGGCGGAGGATGCGGCCGGGCGGCTCCGGGCGGTCGTCGTGCCAGAGGCCGAGATCGCTGAGGCTCCGGTTGTTGCGGCACCGACGGCACGGGACGCGGAGGAGCACGCCGAGGCCCGTTCCTGACAAGCGTCCCGCACGAAACGGGGCCAAGGGCCGCGGGTAGCATGGGACGCTCAGCACGGACGGAGGCTCG
>JBJMNA010000282.1:0-11537 GCA_045804485.1 Chloroflexota bacterium | reverse complement strand
GTCGGTCCGTCACGACCGTGATGTCAGAGGTCAACCCTGAGACGCGGTCGACCGTGGCCTGGAACAGCGATCGCTCGCCGAGCAGCGGAAGGAAGGGCTTCGGGCGCTCGGGACGGCTCAGCGGATGGAGCCGAGTCCCTCCGCCGCCGGCCAGGATGACGGCGTACATGCCGACCTAGTCTACGGGCGGCCGACCCGGGCGGCGGGTTGCTGTGTCGGGGTTCCCGTGTTCCAGGAACGCCGCCGTCAGCTCGCGGCGACCGTCGGCTCGGGCATCGGCAGACCAGCGTCGGCAGCGAGGAGGGCCGCCTTCTCAGTCCGCTCCCACGGCAGATCGAGATCGGGCCGGCCGAAGTGGCCGTAGCTCGCCGTCTGCCGGTAGATCGCCCGACGCAGGTCGAGCGCGGCGATGATCGACGCGGGCCGCAGGTCGAAATGCCGTTCGATGAGGGCCTGGATCGCACCGTCGTCGATGCGACCGGTTCCGAACGAGTCGACGCTGAGGCTGATCGGCCGGGCGATGCCGATACCGTAGGCGACCTCGACCTCGAACCGGTCGGCGATGCCGGCGGCGACGACGTTCTTTGCCACCCATCGGGCCGCATACGCCGCCGAGCGGTCGACCTTCGTCGGGTCCTTGCCCGAGAACGCGCCGCCGCCGTGCCGCGCCATCCCGCCGTACGAGTCGACGATGATCTTGCGGCCGGTCAGCCCGGCGTCGCCCATCGGCCCACCGGTCACGAATCGGCCGGTCGGGTTGACATGCATGACGGGGTCGATGTCGCGCAGCTCGGACGGGATCGTCGGCAGGATGACGGTCTCGACGATCTCCGAGCGGAGACGTTCTGCGCGGACGTCCGGATCGTGCTGCGCGGACACGACGACGGTCCGGACGCGCTTCGGAATGCCGCGCTCGTATTCGACCGTCACCTGCGTCTTCCCGTCGGGGCGGAGATACGGCAGGCGACCGGACTTCCGCACCTCGGCGAGTGCTCGTGCCATCCGGTGGGCGAGCGCGATCGGCAGCGGCATCAATTCCGGCGTCTCGCGACAGGCGAAGCCGAACATCATCCCCTGGTCGCCAGCGCCGAGCTCGAACGCGGAGGCGGCGTCGTCGCGGACCTCGAGCGCACTGTTGACGCCCTGCGCGATGTCTGGGGACTGCTCCTTGACCGACACGAGCGTCCCGCACGTCAGGTAGTCGAACCCGTAGTCGGCGCGGGTGTAGCCGATGTCGCGAACGGTGTCGCGGACGACCGCCTGGATGTCGATGTAGGTCGACGTCGAGATCTCGCCCAGGACGATCACGAGACCGGTCGTCGTCGCCGTCTCGCAGGCGACCCGCGCGTTCGGATCCTCGCGGATGATGGCGTCAAGGATGGCGTCCGAGACCTGGTCGCACATCTTGTCGGGGTGGCCCTCGGTGACCGATTCCGAGGTGAACAGGTACTGCGCTGCGTCAACGATGCTCATGGCCGCCAAGGCTAGCACGGCGCGACACGGAGACCCCGCGCGCGGCCGTCAGACGCCCGAGCGGAGGGCCTCCAGATCAAGATCGCGTTCGATGCGGTGAAGCGCTTCGTCGCCGATGACCCCGTCGTCGCGCAGCGCGATCACGGCGTCGCGTTCGGCGTCGAGGACGGCCGTCCGGATCTCCATGTGGTCGAGGAGCTCCTGCTCGGACTCGTCCAGCGGGCCGTCAGCGGTCGGGCCGACGTGGCTTGCCTCGTGCTCGAACCGGCTCCGGAGCTGGTCGACGAGCTCGCGATGTCCTGGGTATTCCGCCTCGAGGCTATCGAGCCGCCGTAACGCAGCTTCGACGGCGACAAGCCGAGCGTGCGCGTCCTCGGTGTCCGGCCCGGTCGCGGCGAGGACGCCCAATCGGCGGACGAGCCACGGGAGACTCAGCCCCTGGCCCACGAGGGTCGCGAGGATCACGCAGAAGGTGAGGAAGATGACCAGATCCCGGTCCGGGAAGTCGAGCACCAGCGCGAGCGCCGCGGCGAGCGAGACGGCGCCGCGCATGCCTGCCCAGGAGATCACGGCAACGGCCTGCGGCGGCGGGGACGGATCACGTTCCCGGAGCTTCCGGCTGAGCATCCGTGGCAGGTACGTCGCCGGGAACACCCACGCGAAGCGCGCGACGATGACCGTCAGGCTGATGACAGCCGCGTACGTCAAAAGCGTCGACGCCGGCAACGTGAGCCCGCCGAGGATCGATGGCAGCTGCAGCCCGATGAGCATGAACGCGAACGAGTTGATCGCGAAGATGACGATGTCCCACACGCCGCGGCCCATCAAGCGCCCGTCCGGCGACAGCACACGCGCGGCACGTTGGCCGGCGACGATCCCGGCGGCGACGGCTGCGAGGACGCCGCTCGCGCCGACCGCCTCTGCCGGGAGGTAGGCGGCGAACGGCGCAAGGAGCGAGATCATGATCTCGAGCGTCGGGTCCGTGGTCCGCCGCCAGAACTCGGTCAGGATGAGGCCCACGACGATCCCGATCGCCACGCCGCCAACGCCCGCCCAGACGAACGAGAGGCCGGCGTTCGCCACCGAGAAGGCGCCCCCGAACGCCAGCGGGATCGCGAACTTGTAGGCGGTGATGGCCGTCGCGTCGTTGACCAGACTCTCACCCTCGAGGATCGTGACGACGCGGCGCGGCACCCCCAGTCGCCGGAAGATGGCCGTCGCGGCGACCGCGTCGGGCGGGGCGACGATGGCGCCCAGGACGAATGCCGCGCCGACATTGATGCCTGGGATCAGTGCGATGGCCACGAGGCCGACGACGACCGTCGTGAACAGCACGAGCCCGACGGCCAGCAGCGCGATCGGCCGGAGGTTCGCCTTGAAGTCGCGGATCGGTGTCGAGAAGCCGGCGCCGAACAGGATCGGTGGCAGCAGCAGGAGGAAGATGACGTTCGGGTCGAGGATGATCGACGGGACGCCGGGCATGACCCCGAGCACGAGCCCGCCGACGACGAGCAGGATCGGGTAGGCCACCCCGATCCGCTGCGCGAGATAGGCCAGCGCGACCGCGACCACGAACAGTCCGAGGACCAGCTCGATCGGGCTGAGCTCCATCAGGCGGAGGTCACGGCCTTGCTCGTGGAGGGGCGTTTCGGCTTCCGGGCCGCTCGCTTCTTCGATCGTCGGAGCTCGACGGGCTCGATCGTGTCGTTGGGCTCGAAGCCGAAGACCTGCCCGAGGAACGAGAGCTCGGCCTCGATCGAACGTCGGATGGCAGCCGCGCCGCGGAACCCGTGACCCTCACCCTCGAAGGCGATGTAGGCGTGCGGGATGCCCCTGTCGGCGAGGGCGGCCACGATGAGCTCGGCCTGCGCCGGCGGCACGACCGTGTCGTCGAGGCCCTGGAGGACGAGGACGGGGACGGAGATGGCATCGACCGCGTAGATCGGCGACCGTTCGCGGTAGAGCGCGGCGGCGTCCGGATACGGCCCGAGGAGCCGTGTGTTGTAGCGCGACTCGAACTTGTGCGTGTCCTTCTCGAGGAGCTCGAGGTCGGCGATCCCGTACAGGCTGATGCCGGCCGCGAACACATCCCGGAACGCCAGCGCGGCGAGCGTCGTGTAGCCGCCTGCGCTGCCACCCATGATCGCGAGCCGATCGCCGTCGACGTCGCCGCGCTCGACGAGGAACCGGGCGGCCGCGATGACGTCGTCCACGTCCACGACTCCCCACTCGCCCTCCAACCGGCGCCGGTAGTCGCGGCCGTACCCAGCGCTCCCGCCGTAGTCGACGTCGACGACGGCGATCCCCCTACTGGTGAAGAGCTGCTTCCCGAGGTCGAGGGCGGTCGAGGCGCTCGCCGTCGGACCACCGTGCGTCATCACGACGAGCGGCGGCTTCTCGCCGTGCGGTGCGACGAACGCAGGATTGGTCGGCTTGTAGAAGAGGGCGAAGGCCGTCCGGTCGCGGGTCGTCGGGAATTCGATCGACTCCGGGATTGCGATCGTGGCCGCGTCTGTCGTCACGGTGCTCGCCCGGCGGAGGACCCCCGCGGCCGCCAGCGTCACCGGGTCGAAGCGCGCGACGACCGAGGGATCGCCCGGGCTGCCCGCGAGCGCGACGACGCCATGCGGTGTCACGCGCAAGGTGTCGAACTCGGTGAACGGCGTGTCGAGCTCGCCGAGGAGGCGGCCCGGTTCGATGCGGGCAAGGTGGTCGCGGCCTCGACGGCGGAAGACCGCGGCGATGGCGCCGTCGGCGAGGAAGCCGTAGGTCGAGCGGTCGAAGACCCAGGCCGGATCGGCGAACTCCGCCTCGGCGGTCGCGAGCGATTCCAGGCGCGGGCCGTCCACCAGGCGGTAGATGTTCCACCAGCCGGTCCGGTCGCTGATCAGATGAAGCGTGCCGTCGGGCGCCCACTCTGGCTGGACGATCGCCTCGTCCGGGCCGCCCGCCGCGAGCGTCCCCTCGCCCAGAGTGCCGTCCGGCTCGAACGCCGCGACACGCAGTCGCGTCCCATCCCATGGCATGTCGGGGTGATCCCATTCCAGCCAGGCGAGCATCGTGCCGTCGGGAGAGAGGCGGGGCGACGACACGAAGTCAGCGCCCTTGACGAGCACGCGCGCGTCGCCGCCGTCGAGCGGGATCGTGACGATGGTGTTGACGGGTTCGCCGGGTCCGTGGTGGTCCTCGCGGACCGCGTAGAACCGCCGCCGGGCCGGATCCGGACGAAGGTCGGCGTAGCGCCACGGACCCTCGGGCGTCATCGCCAGCGCGGTGAGGCCGCCTGGGTCGATCCGATAGAGGCGGCCGTCGCCGAAGTTCGAGAAGACGACCGTCCCGCCGGTAACGACGAACGATCCGCCGCCGTACTCGTGGACTCTTGACCGGACGTTGAAGGGCGGCGGTGTCAGGTCGGCCGTGGAGCCGTCGGTCGTTGCCCGGACGAGGACGTGCCGGCCGGCCTCGCTCGGCCGTTGTTCGATCCAATAGACATCGTCACCATCGATCCACGGCTCGCTCAGCCGAACGACGTCGCCGACGACGTCCTCGATGCGGATCTGCGATCGCCACGACCCGTACGGGGCGATCGTCGGCTCGGGACCGTCCGTCACGTCCCGTGCTGCCACGAGGCGACGTAGGCCACCTGCTCGGGTGTCATGGGCTCCAGGACGATGCCGAGGGCTGCGAGCTTGAGCCGCGCGACCTCAGCGTCGATCGCCTCGGGAACGACATAGACCCGCGGTTCGAGCTCGGCGTGGTGCCGGGCGACATACTCGGCCGACAGCGCCTGGTTCGCGAAGCTCATGTCCATGACCGCGGCGGGGTGGCCCTCGGCGGCGCCGAGGTTCACGAGACGGCCCTCGGCGATGAGGTTCAGCTTCTTGCCGCCAAGGTCGAATTCGGTGACGTTCTCGCGGACCTCGCGGACATGGCCCTCCGCGAGCGCTCGCAGCGCGGTGAGGTCCAATTCAGCGTCGAAGTGGCCGCTGTTGGCCATGATCGCCCCGTCGCGCATCGCCTCGAAATGCTCGCGCCGGAACACATTGACGTTGCCGGTCGCGGTCACGAACAGCTCGCCCCACGCCGCCGCATCGGGCGCCGTCATGACCGCGAATCCGTCCATCAGCGCCTCGAGCGCGCGGACGGGATCGACCTCGACGACCGCGACGTGCGCGCCGTGGCCGGCCATCCGTGACGAGATCCCCTTGCCGACCCAGCCGTAGCCTGCGACCACGACCTTGCGCCCGGCGATGAGGATGTTCGTCGCGCGGAGGACGCCGTCGAGCGTGCTCTGGCCCGTCCCGTAGCGGTTGTCGAACAGGTGCTTCGTCTGGGCCTCGTTGACCGCGATGACCGGGAACCGGAGCATCCCGTCGGCAGCCATGGCACGGAGCCGGATGACACCGGTCGTCGTCTCCTCGGTCCCGGCGTGGATCTCCGCGACCTGGTCGGGACGCTCGGTGTGGAGCAGGTTCACGAGGTCGCAGCCGTCATCCATCGTCAGCTGCGGATGGGTGTCCGCGACCGATCGAAGGTGCGAGTAGTACGTCTCGTTGTCCTCGCCCCGCCGCGCGAACGTGGCGATGCCGTATTCGGCGACGAGCGCCGCCGCGACGTCGTCCTTGGTGGACAGCGGGTTGCTCGCCGCGAGCACGACATCGGCGCCGCCTGCCTTCAACGTTCGCATGAGGTTGGCGGTCTCGGTCGTCACGTGCAGGCAGGCGCCGATGCGCAACCCATCGAGCGGCTTGTCGCGCTCGAATCGCTCGCGGATCAGGCGCAGGACCGGCATCTCGCGCTCGGCCCATTCGATACGCCGGACGCCCTCCGCGGCGAGGGCGAGGTCGGTCACGTCGTGAGCCGAGGATGTGCTGGCGGTCGTCATCGGTGGTCGGTCTCCTTGCGGGCGAAGAAGCGGCGCAACGGTGCCGCGAAGTCCGGCCAGGGTGACCCGAGCCGATGGATGAGCCGCTCCTCGAAGCGGACGTGGTCGGCGTAGCCGAGGCGCCGATACGCATTGAGCGCGGGCGGATTGTCCGCGCGGACGTTCAGGACGACCTCGTCGCAGGTCCGGAGGAGCTCGGCTGTGACCGCCCCGGTCACCGCCGTCGCGAACCCGCGGCCGCGGAAGTCGGCGTGGGTCAGGACGTTGCCGACGACCGCCAGGCGTGCCCCGGGACTCACGACATGGGTCCCCGCGGCCGACACCAGCTGGCCGTTGACCCGCATCCCGTAATAGACGCCCTCGGCGATGGCCGAGGACGGCAGCCACGACGCGAAACCGAGCTGGTACAGCTTGTTGAGGTCGCCGATCTCGCCGGGCTGCAGCTTCTGCACGCTGGACGGGTATGGGCGGAACCGCGCGCGATCGACCCACATCCGGACCATCGACGGCCCTGGGTCGACGCGGTAAGCGGTCTCGACCGCCGGCAGCACAGGCGCCGGCGCCGCGAGGTACGCGACCCGGGGACGGATGATGTCGCGCAGGATCGCGGCGATCCCATCCTCCCTGCCCATGACGAAGAGGGGCTGCGGCGTCGGCCCGTTGTATTCGAGGACGAGGGCGATCGGGGCGTTGCCTTCCCAGGCCATCGCCCAGCGCGTCCGCGCGAACTCGCGCTCCTCGAGGTCGCAGATCGCGTACGCGGCGTAGAGCCTGTCGCGCTCCAGAAAGGCCCGCAGGAGCGCCTTGTCGGTCGTCGCGCGCGTGACGACGCTGCCCCGACGTCCGACTGCGACGGAGGCCATCAGTCGGCGACCGGTGCGGGCTCGGGCGGCGGCGGCGCGGCGGGCGCCGTCTCCGTCGCCACGGCGGCCGCGGGCTCGGCCGGCCGGAACGCGTGGAACCCGGGCGTCGCCGCCCACCGAGCCTTCGCGCTCGCGACGGCGGCGGGCAGGCCCGTCTCGTACGGCGCGCGGATGACGCCTTCCTCCGTGACGATGCCGGTGATCAGCTCGGCGGGCGTGACGTCGAACGCGGGATTGCGGACTTCCGTGCCGGGCGGCGCGATCCGGACGCCCCGGAACTCGGTGACCTCTTCGGGACGCCGTTCCTCGATCTCGATCGCGGCACCATCGGGGGTCGCGAGGTCCACGGTGCTCGTCGGGGCGCACACGTAGAACGGGATGCCATGGCGCGCCGCGAGGACCGCCAACGTGTAGGTCCCGACCTTGTTGGCAGTGTCGCCGTTGGCCGCGACGCGATCGGCGCCGACGAGGATGACGTCGACCTCGCCGCGCGCCATCAGGTGACCAGCGGCCACATCCGGGAGCAGTGCGTGCGGGACGCCCGCCTGAGCGAGCTCCCAGGTCGTCAGCCGGGCGCCCTGGAGGTACGGCCGCGTCTCGTCGACCCAGACCTGGAGCGGCCGGCCGGCGTGGTGCGCGGCCTGGACGACGCCGAGCGCGGTGCCGAATTGTCCGCAGGCGAGCGGCCCCGTGTTGCAGTGCGTCAGGACGCGGACCGGCCGGTCGTCCGGGGTCGGGAGGATCTCCATCCCGAAGGTCGCCAGACGGCCGTGATCGGTCGTCGCCTCGAAGACGATGCGGTCCGCCTCCTCGCGCATCGCGTCCGCGATGGCCCCGCCGTCCTCGGACAGCTCGTCGAGTTCGGTGTAGCGGGCGAGGACCCGTTCGACCGCCCAACGCAGGTTCACCGCAGTCGGGCGGGCGTTGATGAGCGCGTTGGCCGAGCCGCGGATCGTCGCCTTGCGGGCGTACGGGCGTCCATCACGCTGGTTCTCGGCGCTCATGGCGAGCCCGATCGCCGCGACCTGGCCGATCGCGGGGGCACCACGGACGACCATCTCGCGGATGGCCCAGGCCGTCTCGCCGGCCGACTTGACGGGGTACTCGACGAGCTCGTCCGGGAGCTTCCGCTGGTCGATCAGGTAGAGCACGCCGCCGTCCTCACGGAACGGCGTCCGGAAGCCGCTCGGACCGTCGGCGCGGATGCCCACGTGAGGGCCATCCGTCGGCGCCGGCGTTTCGGTCGCACCCGGGTTGAGGATCGCACCGGCCGCCTCGGCCGAGATCTGCTGGAGCGCCTGGGCGGCGCCGACCATCGTCGCCGCCGTCTGGACGATCTCGCCCGCGAAGGCACGGAAGAACCGGCGCCGGCCCAGGTCCGCGGAGTCGCCGGATGCCGGCACGGAAGCCGGCTCGGCAGCGGCCACCGAAGCGGGCGCGCTCTCGGCGGCCGCGTCGGTCGGCGGGGTCGCGGCGCTGGGATCGGGGGCGGGATCGGTCACGTCGGAGGACTCGCTTTGGGTCGTCAGTACTTGATGACGCTCGTGACGCGACGTCCATCCAGCCGGTCGCGGCCCTTGAGGAACTCGAGCTCGACGAGGAATCCGAGGCCGACGACCTCGCCCTTCAGTCGCTCGACGAGCTCGATCGTGCCGTGGACGGTCCCACCCGTCGCGAGCAGGTCGTCGACGATGAGCACCTTCTGGCCGGGCGTGATCGCGTCACGGTGGATCTCGAGCGTGTTGGAGCCGTATTCGAGCGCGTATTCGACCGTGATCGTCTCGGCGGGCAGCTTCCCGAGCTTCCGGACGGGAACGAGGCCGGCGTCGAGCTGGTAGGCCATCGGCGCGCTGAAGATGAACCCGCGCGACTCCATCCCGACCACGATGTCGATCGCCTCGCCGGCATACGGCGCGAGCATCTGGTCGATGGCTTCCTTGTACGCGACCGGGTCCTTCAGCAACGTGGTGATGTCGTAGAACAGGATGCCGGGCTTCGGGAAGTCCGGGACCTCGCGGATCTTCGCGCGCAGCTCGTCCGCAGACACGATCTTGGAGCCCTCCATCACCGGAAAGCGGCACCGGAGCGGCGGCCGCATGAGCGCCCGAAGTCTACCGCAGGCGTCCTCAGGATTACGACGGCGGCGACGCGGCAGAGAAGGCGAGCGAGCCGGCCGGCGCGGTCCTCGGCCGGAGCCGTCCCGTCAACGACAGCCCGACGGTCCCGATCGCGATCGCGACGAGGAACCCGACCGCGAGACCGAGCGCCGGTTCGCCGTTGGCGCGCACGCTTGCCGCGACGATCGCCCCGGTGATCCCCGTCCCGAGCGCCGTGCCGACGGAGTCGGTGAGCGACAGCGCGCTGGTCGAAGCGCCCTGTGTCTCGATCGCGGCTTCGCGCAGGACGATCAACGCGAGCGGCGAGTAGGCCAGGCCCATCCCGAGACCGGCGATGCCGAAGGCAGGGATCGCGACGAGCCACGGGATGTCCTTGTCGAGCGCGAGGAGCATGGCGGCGATGCCCGTCAGGACGACGACGAAGCCGGCCCGGACGAAGCGGTGGGTCGGCCAGCGGTGGGCGCCACGCGCCTGGATCCAGGCACCGGCGGTCCAGAGGATGGTCGCCGCGGTCAGCGCGATGCCGGCCTCGGTCGCGGAGATGCCGCGCCAGCCCACGAGGGTGAGCGCGACGAACGCGTCGACACCGAAGAAGGCGCACGTCAGCACGCCACGCAGGAGGATGGCTGCAGGCAGGACGGGCCGCGCCACGAGTGTTCCGGCGGGCGTCAGACGGCGGAGAGCGGCGATCAGGATCAGTGCCCCCGCGACGCCGAGGACGACGGTCGCGACAGGTTGTCCCGTGGTCAATCCGATCGTGAGCAGGCCGGCGCCGAGAGCGACCGCGATGGCCAGCGGGAGTCGGCCGCGCCGGGCGGCAGCGCTACGGTCATCGGTCGCGGCCGGCGCGGGCGCCACCGCGCGCAGCGGCCGGAGCGTCAGGGCGCCCGCAAGCGCGATCAGCGGCAGCAGCCCAAGGAAGACCACGCGCCAGCCGATGTTCTCGCCGACCGTCCCGGCGATGGCCGGACCGATGACGCCCGGCAGCACCCAGGCCGTCGAGAGCACCGCGAACATCCGCGGCCGGAGCGACTCCGGCAGGGTGCGCCCGATCGCGACGTAGGCGATCGGCTGGAGCGTGCCAGCGCCGAGGCCCTGGACGAACCGTGCCGCGACGAGGACCAGCATCGACGGTGCCAGACCGCCGACCAGGAGTCCGATCCCGAACAGGATCAGCCCGACGGCATACGGGACGGCGAGACCGCCGCGGTCGATCGCACCTCCGACGACGACGATGCCGATGAGCGATCCGAGGAAGAACGCAGAGAAGACCCAGCCGTAGAGCTCGATCCCGCCGAGCTCCTTCGAGACGATCGGCATGACCGTCGAGATCGCGAGCGCCTCGAAGCCGATGAGCGTCACGGTCAGCACGAGACCGAGCGTCAACGAACGCCGATCGGCGCGCCACAGGCTGTCCGCGGTGTCGCGGGCGGGAAGGTCCACGATGCAAGGATGGCCGGGATCGCGTTGATCCGCCACGGCCGTCCGTCGCGTCGCCGGACGGACGTTCGTCGCGGTGCGTCAGGCCGGCGCCGCCCGATCCGACCCGGGCTTCCATGATCCGAGCTCCGAACGGAGCCGGCGGACGGCTGCCGCGTGACGCTCCGCATCCGGGCCGTGGACGGCATCGAGACCCATCAACGCGACGCCGAGCACCGGTCGGGCGTCAAGCCGCCGGATGGTCGCGTCGGGGGCGACCGCGCCGATCCCCGTCCGGATCCGAGCCTCGAACCGTTCGTCCCGGGCGGCGAAGACACCGCCGGCCAGGACGACATCCGGCCCGAGCCGCGCAAGACGCAGTCGGCGGATGATCGCGCGCGCCATGGTCACGAGCTCGTCGGCCTGACGATCGATGATCGATCGGGCGACCGCGTCGCCCGACGCGGCAGCGGCGAAGACGACGGGCGACAGCGACCGCACGTGGTCGGGGCCGAACGCGCCCGCTTCGAGGCGACGGGTCACGTCGATGGGGCGCTTCAGCCCGAAACGGGCCGGGACGGCCGTCTCCAGGACTGTCCCGGGACCGCGTCCGTCGCGCGCTCGGACGGCGGCGCCAAGACCGGCCATCCCGATGTCGCCGCCACCACCCCAGTCGCCCGAGATGTCGCCGAGTGCGGCGAACCGAGCGGTCCTCCCGTCCGGCGCGACCCCCGCGGCATTCACCCCCGATCCGCAGATCAACGAGACGCCCCACGGGCG